>MHEL01000070.1:3513-5091 GCA_001803815.1 Nitrospirae bacterium RBG_19FT_COMBO_42_15
AACAGGCATGTCCATACAGCTCAACGGACGTGGATAAGTCCGGAGCGCAGTACAGCGTGATAAGCTTTAATGACTTTACAGATGAAGTGCATCCTTTCTATAAGGACAAGAAAGAGGTTGTTGCGGGATGCACCGCCTCCGGCGCGGAAATTTCTCAGAAGGCAGGGGATATGCCCCCGCACCGCACGATGTACAAACATTCGGACTATGCCAGCGTGAGAGTAGCGGGCAAGGTTGAAAAGTGCATATTCTGCGAGCACAGGGTGCTTAACGGCGAGCTTCCTAACTGTGTTGTAGCATGCCCTGCGAGCGCAAGAGCATTCGGCGACCTTTCAGATCTGACCAGCGAGGTAAGCAGGCTTATCAAAAAGCACAAGCCTGTTCAACTCAAAAACAACAAGGGCGAGACCTTAAATGCCGGAGAAAAAGGCACACAGCCTAATGTGTACTACATTAGGAGCTTTATGGTCAGGAAGTAAGCACCTGTAACAAGGCTGTTGTTTCAGAAATGAATCGGACTACTTTTGTAGTCCGATTCTCATTATTTTTTAAAAATCAGCTTAGAGGTGAATGTGAATATATCGCAGCAGCTTATGAAACATGAGCAATCAAGAAGTAATTGTTATAAACTCCTTGCCGCATGTTTTTACGGGCCTCAAAAGGAAATTTTTCTGGAAGAGGGGCTGTTTGAAAATCTTTCTCTGCGATTAAAGCAGACATGCCCTGACGCAGTAGTATTCTCTGAAAAAATGGGCCGGGCATTTTTAAATTACAGTAATGAAGACCTTCTTGTTGATTATGCGAGACTATTTGTAGGGCCCAACGAACTTATCGCTCCGCCTTACGGCTCCGTATATCTTGATGGCAAAAGGCGTGTAATGGGAGACTCTACAATGGAGGTCGTAAAGATATATAAAGACGAAGGGCTTGCGATAGACGAAAATTTTAAGGAAATGCCTGACCATATAGCTGTTGAACTTGAATTTATGTATTACCTGATATTCAAGGAGATAGAGGCACTCGGGAAATCAGAGACGGATAAGGCGCTTAATTTTATAAAGACACAGGAGTTGTTTCTGGACAAGTTTCTTAAAAAATGGGTTGGCCCTTTTTGTGATAAAATAAAAGCAGGCACAGACAATGAATTTTACAGTTCTCTTGCAGATTGTTGCGCAGTTTTTATTAAGAATCATGATTATGGGTCCCTTGCAGAAGTTCTGAAAGGCGAGATTGCTTTGCTCCGCTCGCAATGACAAATGGGTTTTTTGCAGTCATTGCGAGGAGTGGAACGACGTGGCAATCTCAGAAACAACGACTTTGCAACAGGCATGAATATAACGTTTCCAGAGCATTAAAGGTTAAAACTGTAAACAATTAAGCTGATGTTAAAAGAAAAGATTATAGATAAGGCGTTAAACGCCGGAGACAGCATTGAGACAGAGCGTTCCAGATGTCTGAGGATGCGGTTTAATCAGAATTCATGCATACGGTGCACTGAACAATGCCGCTCAAACGCAATAAGCATAGAGGAAGATGTCTCGATAGATTTCAGGTTGTGCTCGGAATGCATGCTCTGCG
>MHEL01000070.1:5107-6187 GCA_001803815.1 Nitrospirae bacterium RBG_19FT_COMBO_42_15
AAGTCGTTTGATTTCTATTCGGCGCTTGCGCGGCTCAGGAAGATCAGGAATTCTGTGCCTGTCCCTGTTCTCGGCTGCAATATGAAACGCGATATTCAGGCTCATGTAAAAACACCGTGTCTGGGTTTTATGTCGGAAGCGCATATATTGGCGCTCTCGGTCTTTATGGATACTGGGCTTCACATTAATATGACCGGATGCGCGGAATGTAAAAACAGATTCATTGCCGGGGAGATAGAAGAAAGATTTAAACATATTAAAGCAAATAATTTTAATCTTTCAGGGAATATAATCCTTATTACCGACAAAAAAAATCTCAATTACAGCGATGTCGGCTATGACCGCAGGGTTTTTTTCAGCGCCTTAAAAAATCTCACATTTCTGCGTGCCGCTGAACTTTTTGAAAACGATGATGCTATCATGGCATCGCAGTCATATTCGGAAAAAAAAGTTCCCGTTAAGAGGGAACTGCTGAACAGGATTCTCTCTTATAAAAAGGCAGACAATGCCCGTTTACTTGAAAACTATTTTTATACAGTTCATGCAAGCGAAGACTGCAACAATTGCTTTGCATGTATAGGAATGTGTCCTACAGGGGCATTAAAGATAGAAACTTCAGGTGATAACAGGGAGCTTACCTTCAGCACTCATCTCTGCAACGGCTGCGGCTTGTGCAGGGATTTCTGTATGGCGGGGGCTGTCAACATAAAAAATAGGTTTTCTGGTGATAATCCCTTTGAGTTTGTCAGTGCGAAAAAAGAGTTATTGTGCGAGGCTTAAATTAAAATGGACTTTGAATCCCTTTTGAGCGAATCGGTAAAGATTCACGGTCATCTCTGTCCGGGGCAGGTGCTTGGGGTGAAGATGTCCATGCTTGGCTTGAGAGAAGCAGGTATTGAAGAGCCAAAGGGCAAAGACAGAAAGAATATTATAGTCTTTGTGGAGATGGACAGGTGCGCCACTGATGCAGTGCAGTCTGTCACAGGGTGCAGTCTCGGACACAGGACAATGAAGTTTATGGACTACGGCAAGATGGCGAAGTTCGGTATCAGTGTTATCCGGCATGACATCAAGTACTGA
>MHEL01000071.1:0-3311 GCA_001803815.1 Nitrospirae bacterium RBG_19FT_COMBO_42_15
AATATCACACTCTTTGCCGAGCGCCTTTATCTGCCGCGCAAAGATCTCTGAAAAGTCATAGTCATTGCCAATGCTTGTAAGCACAGCCATATCTGTATTTAAGGCAATTGCAGGCAGCGGCGCCCTGTCCTTTAAAAACCTGTTTACAAACTCGCCTGCAATATGCGAGGCATCTCCAGCGCTCCCGCCGTTTCCAAATAGCATCACCTTCCCGCCATTTTTGCATGCAGAGACAATGAGATTAGCAGCCTTTCTTATCCGCTCCTCATTCTCTTTTGCAAAGCGGACTTTTACCTCAGCAGACTCCTCAAAGGCCTTGATGATTCTGTTATCCATAAGGGTTAATTATACAAGGATATTGGGCAATGTCAAGACTGTTTATACCTCTTTATAACCATTGCTACATTGCTGCCGCCGTTGGAAAAGGTGTTAATCAAAACATTATTTACCTCTGCCTTGCGCGCATTGTTGGGCACATAATCTAAATCGCATTCTATATCAGGCACAGAATAGTTTATTGTCGGCGGGATCATGTTGTCCCTTATTGATAGAAGCGCAGTAATAATCCTTAACCCTCCCATGCCTTTAAAATCACCTGTAATCGGTTTTGTAGAGCTTATGGAAATCTCCTTTGCCTTTTTGCCAAAAAGATTCTTGATTGCCTTAGTCTCTGTTGCATCAAGCCCTGTTCCATTTGCACAGGCATTTATATAGTCAATATCATCCACTGTTATATTTGATGATTTTAATGCAAGCCTCATTGCTTCTGTCATTGTTTCAGGGTTTTCATCATAATTAGAAACATCTGAATTAGCGCCTGTCATACCCCATCCTGCAATCTCGCCGTAAATATTTGCGTTTCTATTTAACGCATGTTCAAGCCTTTCAAGCACAAGAATGCCGGTCCCTTCGCCAACTATCAGGCCGTTCCTCCTTTTGTCAAATGGCCGGAATACCTCCTCTTTCTTGTCCCTTGGAGAAGGCACGCCAAGTGTGCAATACGCATGGAACAAAATAGAGTTTAACTCATCCACACCGCCGGCAATAACTGCATCTGAGCGATTGTCCATGATGAGCCTTGCTGCGTAGCATATAGCCGCCTCTGCAGATATCTCCTTTTGTATAAATGTAGAATTAGGGCCCTTTATCTTTAATTCAAAGGATACCTGGCTTGCAGCAGTGTTCGGGACAGTGATTGGAAAGAGCATAGGATTTGTGGCATTCGGCCCGTTTTTTAATAGCCCCACATAAAACTCCTCTGTTGTCGCTGTGCCGCCGTAAGCTGTGCCAATTACAATGCCGGCCCTTTCAGAGTTCTCTGGTGTAATAAGCAGACCGGAATCCTTTATTGCCTGTATTGCGCTGACAATAGCGAGCTGAGATACCTTATCCATCCTCCTGATTTTCATTGGGTCAATGAACTTCTCTGGAGAAAAATTTTCAACCATCCCCCCAAGCTTTGAAGGGTAGTTTGCAGTATCAAAGGCTGTTATCGGTTTTATACCTGATCTGCCTTCAATACACGCCTTATAGAATGCCTCTGCATCATTCCCAGCAGATGTTATAGCTCCAATACCTGTTATGACAACCCTATTTTTCATTTGCATCTCTTAATTACAATAGTCGTATTATTCCCGCCAAAGGCAAGGGAATTTGATATTGCAATATTTATCTCTTTATTTCTTGCTTTATTCGGCACATAGTCCAAGTCGCAGTTTGGATCAGGGGTAGAATAATTTATTGTAGGCGGTATAATGCCATTATAAATTGTCAAGGCAGTTGCAGCAGCCTCAATGCCGCCTGCTGCGCCAAGGCAGTGTCCGATCATGGATTTTATAGAGCTTACAGGAATCTTATACGCATATTCTCCAAAGACTGCTTTAATTGCCCTTGTCTCTGCAATGTCATTGTGATAGGTTGCAGTGCCATGTGCATTTATATAATCCACATCTGTTGGAGAGACGGCTGCATCAATTAGCGCAGCCTTAATAGTCCTTGCAGCGCCGCTGCCAGTTGAATCAGGCGCTGTCATGTGATATGCATCGCAGGCAATCCCGTATCCTGCCATCTCTGCATATATCTTAGCGCCCCTCTTTTTTGCGTGGTCAATATCTTCTAATATCAGGATTGCCGCTGCCTCGCCGAGCGAAAGGCCTTTGCGGTTTGCATCAAAGGGTTTGCATTTATCAGGATCAACTGCGCGGAGAGAATTAAAGCCAGCATATGTTAGCTTGCACATCGCGTCGCTTCCGCCTGTGATTACAATATCTGCCTCATTGTGCCTGATTAAATCCATTGCATAGCCAACAGATGTGGAGCTTGACGAGCAGGCAGTTGCAATTGTAGCACGCGGGCCGTTTACTCCAAATTCTAATGCTATATAATCTGTTGTAACAGACGGAGAATAAGGAATGAGCAGCGACGGCCTCGGCTTTTTGCCGTAATAAAGCTCTTTTCTATATTCCTCAACAGAAAGCATGCCGCCGGCGCCGCCGCCGAGTATTACGCCAATGCGGCTCTTATCTGCCTTTTTTAAATCAAGCAGGGAGTCCTTTACTGCTTCTCGCGCTGCGGCAACCCCTATTAAATCACAGCGGGACATCCTCTGGATGCCCCGCTTGTCAAAATAGTCCTCTGGATTAAAGCCCCTTATCTGCGCCCCTGTCTTTGTGCGGTAGTTTGTAACATCAAAGAGGTCAATGTTATCAATCCCGCATCTGCCATTAATCAGGCCGTCCCAGAACTCCTCTTTATTCAAACCGAGCGCAGAGATTACGCCAATCCCTGTTATAACAACCTTTTTTTTAATCATCCTATAAAAATGGGTTTGCAAGAGCGGCTCTATCTGGCCGCCCAAATCAGGGCAACCACGCAGGGTTGCTCTACACCCTACACCCTGTACCCTTGCCCCTTTCTTTAATGCGCTGCCTTCTTTGCCTCCCTTTCATGCACAGCAGCAGCCACCATCTCTCTCGGTATCCGCGGCTTTAGCTCCTCTATCATAGGCTCGTTCTTTCCTTCTGTGATTTTTACCATCCTGTTTGCAGGTACATCCTTAAACACCTGCTTTGCGCCTGATGGCCACAACACCTCTAATGAATCAACCTTATCAGCCTTGCCAAGTCCAAAGAACTGAGTAAGAGTTGACATGGAGAGAAAACCTGAACCGCCATATACCTCTCTCATCTGCGTCTTGCCTGCTGATGTAATCTTTATCTTTGCGCCTATTGCATCGCGGTTGCTCTTTGTGCCTGTAAGCCTTACATTCAGGAAATTATTGCCTGAATTATTTGCATTGCAATAAAGGGCTG
>MHEL01000071.1:3336-5239 GCA_001803815.1 Nitrospirae bacterium RBG_19FT_COMBO_42_15
AATGTCAGGATAGCCGTCGCCGTCAAAATCAATCAATGCGACACCCCTGCCGTCCTCTAACCTGTCTGCGCCGACTGCATTGGCAATGTCTGTGAATGTCCCGTTGCCATTATTCCTGAAAAGCTTTTTATGCTCATATCCGTTTAATGATGCATCTCCTATATCAAAATCCTTTGTCCTCTTCTGATAGGCATTAAAGTCTCGACCGAAACTTTTAAAGTAGGGCACTCAGAGGTCGTCCTTTCGTTTGCCTGATATAAAGCCGTTGGCAGCATAGATGTCCTGATGGCCGTCTGCATCATAGTCAACAAATATACTTCCCCATGACCACTCGCCGTCCCATGCCTTTGTCTCGTATGCAACATTTTTAAATGTGCCGTCTCCATTATTCAGAAAAAGGGTATTCCCCCTTGTTATATTCTTCATCCTCGCCATTATAGACTTGCGGAAGAATCTTCCCATGAACGGCAATTCATAATCAGGGTCGTCAAAGAGCCAGCGCGCATTGGCGTACATATTTGAAAAATATAAATCAGGAAGGCCGTCATTATTATAATCGCCCCAGCCAACACCCATGCCGTTGCCGATATCGTCAATACCTGCCTTTTTTGTTACATCTGTAAATATTCCATTGCCGTTGTTTTTGTATAATACCTTCTCGCCAAAGTCATTTGCAACTGTTAAGTCAGGCAGGCCGTCATTATTGTAGTCAGCAAATCCGCAGGCAAGGCCCCAGCCCTTGTCGCCTACGTCTGCCTTTTTGGTTATATCAGTGAATGTCCCGTTGCCGTTATTGCGAAAAAGAATATTCGCCTGTGCATTCTTGGATTTCCACGGATAGGTGGGAAATATCTTTGCAATGTCTCCGTTATTAACAACATAAAGGTCTAAATAACCATCCTTGTCAATATCTGCCCAGCATGCAGATGTGCCAAAGCCCTTATGGCCAATGCCTGCCTTATCAGTTGCATCTGTAAATGTTCCGTTGCCATTGTTGCGGTAAAGGATATTTGACATTTCAAATCCAACAACAAAGATATCAGGATAGCCGTCATTATCATAATCAGCAAATGTAACACCCTTGCCCCCGCGGCTAATATCAATGCCAGCCTCTTTTGAAACATTGGTGAATGTGCCGTCTGAATCTCCTTTTAATAAGAGATTGCTCACTCCGTCTGCCATGAATATATCATCTATGCCATCCTTATTAAAATCCCCAACAGCAACGCCTGAGCCGCTGTGGATGCCGGGGCTTAGGGCAGACTGATTTACATTTGGGGAATCATTGTGTTTATAATCCACTTTTGCCATTGCCTCTGCCTCTACAAAATGGTATCTTGTGCCAATAACCCTGTCCATATACGCCCATTTATGCTTTATCAGCTTCCAACTGCCATCCCTTTTCTCATAAACTGCATCTATCTCGCCGTGGTCTTCTATCCTTCTGCCTTTGTGGTCTACTGCAATAATATATACCTTAAGCCTTGCCTCTGCATTGGTCTTTGTGATTTTTAAATCCTTCATCCTTACCTTGCCTTTATGAACCTCGGCAAAATCTGCGATATAATCCTGAAAATGCTTTTTAAGCAGCTCGCGGTCCTCCTTCACCTTTTTCCCTGTATCCATTCCATAGGTAAGGACGCCGTCCTTTTCAGAAACAAGCTTAAACTCCCATGAATCGCCCTCTGCATTCATATAATCCTTAGAAGCAGGACCAATCAGCAGTTTCAAATCCCTGTCACCAAAACCCTTGCTGTAGAGTGATGTAAAAGCCTCAATCTCTTCAGACAGAAGCTTCTTTTCAGATGCCTTTTCCTCGCCTGCGATGCCTGACGAAACAATTACTGCTGGTAAAAGCAGCAAGACTAAAAGAACCTTTGCAATCCTCTGCATATAATCCTCC
>MHEL01000072.1:0-603 GCA_001803815.1 Nitrospirae bacterium RBG_19FT_COMBO_42_15
TCCAATGCTGTTAAATATGATAAAGAGTCAGAGAAAATGGAGATATAAATGCTTGACGAAAAGCTCGTGCATAATCTGATAGTTGATTATATGAAAGAGAAGTTTGCAAGGGAGTATAAAGAGATAACCATCAACCCCTCTGGCAGTCCTGATCTTGTGCTTGCCAATTATGGGCTTACGCTTGCTGTTGTTGATGTAGAAACAGAAAACAGCATAACTACTGAGCAGGCAGAGAAATGGAAGGCAGTAGCAGAGAAGAACAAGCTATTTCTGATAATTCCCAAAACTGCACGGGTAAAGGCAACAGAGCTTCTTTGGCAGAAGGGGATTGGGGACAAGGTGGCAGTCGGGACTTATGAAATAGTAATAAACATGCCGTAGGGAAGGCATTGGTAGTTAAGGCTACAAGTGAACAAGCTCCATATACACATTCTTTGCCTTTACTGGCCAAGAAGTTAGATATAAAGATATCGCAAAAGATGATTAAACGCCTTGCAGGATTTATGGAGTTTCATTTTGAAGCCAGATACCCCGAAGAACAGAGAAAGTTTTACAAAAAGTGTACGAAGGTATTTGCAAAACAAAAAATGAAAGAGATAAAAG
>MHEL01000072.1:662-4121 GCA_001803815.1 Nitrospirae bacterium RBG_19FT_COMBO_42_15
TAAAAAAGCAAAAAATAAAGGTTGTTAAAGTAATTATTTATGGCTCAAGGGTTTCTGGTAAGGCGCATGAATACAGTGACATAGATATTGCAATAATTTCCCCTGATTTTGGTAAAGACAGATATGAAGAAGGGGTAAGACTTTTTGAAATTGCTTCTAAAATAGATCCACTCATAGAGCCTGTTCCTATATCCGTTGAGTCTTATAAGAATGATACATGGGTCCCTCTGATATACGAGATTAGAACAAAGGGTATTGAATTAAAAGCCGCGTAAGGTTTTTTTACTCCACAAACAGCTCTTTAGCACAAGTATGCTTATATTGTATGTGTCTGCTACTCTTTTGAAGTGGCTCTTTGTCTCTGTCCTGTCATTATATATAGCCTTAATCGGCACAGAGGTTATCTTATAGCCTTTTTTGCCTGCCTTGATTAGAATCTCTGTCTCTGTCTGAAATCTTGGGAATTGTATGTTGATATCTTTCAGTATGTTTACATCATAAAGCCTGTACCCTGACTGTGTATCTGCAATATACTGCCTTGCTGCAACAGAGATTAATATAACGCCGACTATATTGCACCTGTATCTGTATTTTGGCATATAGCTTTTGGCGTGCATTCTTGAGCCGACAATTATCTGCTGCCCCCCCTCTTTGTATTTATCTATAAATTTTGGCATCTCATCAGGATAGTGCTGTCCGTCTGCATCAATAGTAATCACTGCGTCGTAATTCTTTTCTATGGCATATCTGAATCCTGTTTTTAATGCATCACCCTTGCCGAGGTTCTCGCTCTGCCTTATGACAACTGCGCCTGCTGCAACTGCTGCAACTGCTGTATTGTCTATAGAGCCGTCGTCAATTACTATCACATCCTGTAGATATTTTTTTGAGCCTGTAACAACATCACCGACAGTATCCTCTGCATTATAAGCAGGTATAACAACACACAATTTCATTATCTTTTGTTAATTCCTTTCCTTTAAGTATCTCTGCATGTCTTTATTGTAGAGGAGGGTCAGAAGGGATAGTATCCTGCCAATGGTAGGCAAGGGGTCTTTCAAAGAGATTATATCATCCCTTGTGTTTTTGTCAAAGAATTTGAAAAAGCTTGGCTTCATATTAAACCTATCCGGATTTGAGATAAAATGCATTATATCGCCCGGCAGGAGATAACGCGACCTGATACCTGTTTTATATTTTGTGACTGCTTCAAAGCCCTCTCCCATTGCCATCTTATAAAGCAGATATGGAAAATCTACGCCAGAATATATTGCAAGAGGAAGCGAGCCCCAGAAGCGCGGGTTTATCTCCATAAGTTTTGGTTTATTGTCTCTCGGATCTACCTTAAACTCCACCATTGCAACGCCAAACCATTTCATTGCGCTTAATAGTTTGACCCCAAGCTCCTTCACCTCATCATTCACAACAGACTCCCGCAATGTGCTCGGCCCGCCTGTGATGGGATATTCCCTTAATCTTTTATGAACAAAAACCGCTTTTAGTTTTACGCCTCTGTCAAATAAACACGAAACCCCAAAGGCATCACCGCCTTGCGGTATGTATTCCTGTATTAAAGGAAAGGGATATTTGCTGTGTACTTCTTTGTATGCAGAAAGAAGTTCGTCTTTATTATTTACCCCGTTAGAAAGCCACGCCCCGTGGACACCATCCTTTCTAACGGGGTTTACATATTTTATGCCGTAAGAGCCCGAGCTTATCCTCGGCTTTATTACTGCTGGAAAGGTTATACTTGCTGTTTTTCTTTCAAGTTCATTAATATCTTGTATAAAAATTGTCTCTGGCACCGGGATGCCTCTGCTTTTTGCAATCTTTACTACCTCTGACTTGTCCGATGCCTTTGCAATTAGATTATGCCCTGCAAAGGGAAATCTTGTAAGCCCTTCAAACCTATTTATGTTCTTTGCAATAAGAAGAAGTGTTGATTCCTCAGGTGTTATCAGGACATCGTATTTTTCTTTTTTTAGTTCATTCTCCAGAAAATCAAGAAACTCTTCAGGTCTTCTCTTTGGCGAAGGATAAATTACGCGTCTCTTTGCGTATCTTGAAAACAGGGCAGTGGAGAGCCTTGTTGATTCGCCGACAGTAACATCAATCCCCTTCTCTCCCAGAGACCTTACAACTGTCAGAGTTTTGTGCCAGTATCCGTCTGTTACAAAAACCTTTGGCATTTGAAAAGAAGCTTATCACAAACAAAACAGGGGTGTCAAAGGATAAACTTTTAAAAGGCAAAGGAGGGTGATGTAATTTGCTTTACAAAATGATTTATTTTTGTTATTGTTTACAACAAATAGCTATCCTTTAAAGAGTTGTTTTGTTTTCCATCAACCTTAGCGCTTTTTCAGCCTGTGTGAGAATAATGCTCAACTCAAAATCACTGACTGTAAACTGTTCCATCTCAAACCCACTACATCTCAAAGTCACAGGCATCTCTACAGAAAATGCTATATATCAATTACTAATGAGAGCATAATACAGATTGCATTTACATTGTTCCAAGAAACATTGCCTTTTTTGTCATGCCCGAATGCTTCTGTCGGGCATCCAGAGTGATCGTAATGGATTCCCGCTAAATACATGCGGGAATGACGAATTGGGGTATTTAGCAGATAAGAAATGCAAACTATTTTGTGCTCTCCTTAATAAAAGGCTATGTAAAATTGTCTTCAAAATAAGAAAGAGTAATATAATTAGGGCCGCTTAAATGATCAATCAATCAGATACTCGTCTTATTGCCTTGTTCAGGTCTATTTCAAAAATAGCAGCCGTTATAGCCATTTTTGTAGGCTTCCTTGTGCTTGCTGGCTGGCTGACAAATAGCACAACTTTAAAGAGCATATTTACAGGGCTGGCTACAATGAAGGCCAACACAGCCCTTGCCTTTATCTTGGGCGGTGCATCGCTGCGGCTGATGCTGGGCGCTGATGTCAGTCAAAGGTCTCTGCGTATAGCGCGGATATTCGCATCCACAGCGGGATTAATCGGCCTGCTTACTCTTTTTGAACAGCTCTTTAATCTGGATTTGGGGATTGACCAGCTTCTGTTCAAAGACCCGGCTGTCGGCTCATCTCCATCTGGAAGGATGGCGTTTGCCACAACAGTAAATTTTCTTGCCATTGGCCTTGCCCTGTTGTTCATAAAGAGCCGCGGCAGTTTTGGGCTTGCGCAATTTCTGAGCCTTTCAGCAGCCTTTATCTCCATGATTGCCATTATCGCCTATATTTATGATGCTAAATCGCTCTATGCTGTTAGCCCATATAGCACAATGGCACTGCATACAGCTATAACATTTATTATCCTTTCTTTTGGCATCCTTTTTGCGCGGCCTGACCGAGGGCTGATGGCTATTGTTGCAAGCGATACCGCAGGCGGCATCACAATGCGTCGCCTTTTGCCCGCAACTATAGGCATCCCCGTAGTAGTGGGGTATGTGAGGCTGAT
>MHEL01000072.1:4269-6311 GCA_001803815.1 Nitrospirae bacterium RBG_19FT_COMBO_42_15
CGAAGGCTGAATGCTGAGCTTGAACAGAGGGTCATTCAACGCACTGCACAGCTTGAGGCAGCAAACAAAGAGCTTGAGGCATTCAGCTATTCTGTATCCCACGATTTGAGGGCGCCGCTTCGGGCGATTGACGGCTTTTCAAAGATAGTAATAGAGGGCTATTATGATAAACTTGATGAAGAGGGCAAGAGGCAGTTGAATGTTATCAGAGACAATACCCAAAAGATGGGCCAGCTTATAGATGACCTCCTCTCCCTCTCCCGTCTGGGCCGTCAGGAGATGAATTTTGCTGAGATAAAGATGGATGAACTTGCAAAAAGTGTGTTTGATGAACTTAAAGCGTCTGCTTCTCAGAAGAACTTACAATTTGATGTTAAAACCCTTCCTTCTGTCTATGGCGATAGGGCTTTGATTCATCAGGTATTTGCCAATCTCATGTCAAATGCCATCAAGTTTACAAGGCCAAAAGATGCAGCAACCATTGAGGTTGGAGGCTGGAGTGAAGGAAGGGAAGATATATATTATGTTAAAGACAATGGCGTGGGATTTGACATGAAGTATAAAAACAAACTATTCGGCGTGTTTCAGAGGCTGCACAGCGAAAATGAATTTGAAGGCATTGGCGTCGGCCTTGCCATTGTCCATCGCATTATTCAGAGGCATGGAGGACGTTTATGGGCAGAAGGAGAGGTTAACAAGGGAGCAGCATTCTATTTTACACTTCCAAAAAAAGAGAGGAGGGGATAGCTATGGTAGGTTTAAATGAAGTAGAAATTCTTTTAGTAGAAGACAATCCAAATGACGCAGAGCTTGCACTCAGGTCGCTGAAGAAACACAACCTTGCCAATAAGATATTATGGGTAAAGGACGGGGCAGAGGCATTGGATTTCCTTTTTCACACCGGCGTATATGCAGACCGAGCAAGCAATGATATTCCAAAGGTTGTGCTGCTTGATTTGAAGCTTCCCAAGGTGGACGGCCTTGAGGTCTTGCGCAGGGTAAAGTCTGATGAAAAGATGAAGGTGATCCCTGTTGTTGTCCTGACATCATCGCAGGAGGAACAGGATCGCGTAGAGAGTTATAAACTTGGCGTGAACAGCTATATTGTAAAGCCTGTGGAGTTTGAAAAGTTTGTTTCTGCAATTGAGAAATTAGGGCTTTACTGGATGCTGCTGAATAAGCCGCCTAAATAATGTTCAGGAGGGGTTATGGCTGAAAAACTTCGCATTCTTATGCTTGAAGATGTTCCTGCTGATGCAGAATTGGTGGAACATGAGCTGCATAATATAGGGATAAGATTCATCCTGAAGAGGGTGGAAACAAGAAACGACTTTGTAAAAGAATTCAGTGAATTTAAGCCTCATATCATCCTTGCAGACTACAAGCTCCCTTCCTTTGACGGCATTTCTGCGCTGGATATAGTCCGGAATCATGACTTTGATATACCCTTTATCTTTGTTTCAGGCTCAATAGGCGAAGAGAAGGCTACAGAGACGCTAAGAATGGGGGCAACAGACTTTGTTCTAAAAGAAAAGATGTCAAGGCTTGTGCCTGTAGTTCAACGGGCATTGCATGAGGTTGAAGAGAAGATCAAGCGCAGGAAGGCAGAGGAGCTGATAAGGAGCGTCTTTGAAACCATTAGAGAAGGGCTTATTGTAATTAACCCGGAATACAAAATTATCTCTGCAAATAAAGCATATTGTGAACAGGTCAAAAGGCCGCTTAATGATATTATCGGTTTAAACTGCTATAAAGCAGCCCATCGCCGTGAAAGCCCCTGTTTTGAGTCAGGCATTGAGTGTCCTGTAAAACATACCTTGGAGACAGGAGAAGTCTTTACAACCATACATAATCATTATAGCAAAGAAAAAACACCCGTTAACTCAGAGATAAAGTCTTATCCTATGAAGGATGCATCAGGAAAAATAATTTCAGTCATAGAGACTATCACTGATATTACAGAAAGGACAGCGCTTGAGAACCAGCTTCGCCATGCCCAGAAGATAAAGGCCATTGGGCATCTTGCAGGCGGGGTTGCCCAT
>MHEL01000073.1:0-3404 GCA_001803815.1 Nitrospirae bacterium RBG_19FT_COMBO_42_15
TCAAATACTATATCCTCAGCCTTCTTAAGTTTACCGCCTATTAGACATTCCCACCTTCCCTCTCCAGTGTTTCTTAATAATAAGACTTCAACCCTTCCTCCTGTAACCTTCCTGCCAAATAGCCGCGCAGGAAAGACCTTTGTATTATTAAGAATAAGGAGGTCATCTTTATTAATATAATCTATTATATCAGAAAACCGCCTGTGTTCAATGCCTCCATCCTCTCTATGAAGTATCAACAGCCTTGAATCTGTCCGCCTCTTTGCCGGGTATTGCGCAATCAACTCCTTTGGCAGGAAATAATCAAAATCCGATAACTGCATTGGTTAAATAATAACACAATAGTCGCAGTGTATCAAGCAGTAGGTTATACAAAAAAATTGGAGGGGGGGGTTGTGAAACAAGATGAATTCTTAAAATCTATTGTTTTGAAGAAATTTGTGGCCTTATAATCTTTAAAGCAGATAGTTCTCTACTTTATTTAAAAATTCTTCAGCCTTTGGACGAATTTCATCTATATCCTGCTTAGTAACCTCTGACTGTTCCATATAATCACCTTTCTGGCGAAGCTCAAATGCGCGATGCAAGGCTTTTGAATATTCTTTGTTAAACATTCCAGTTTTTATAAATTCCTTATCAAATAAAGAAACTGCGCCGCTGTGTTTAGATGTGCCAATCTGCCTGTTCTGAAGAAGGGCAAGCACTCCGTAAAACATTGCGTAGTAAAGCCTGTTCATCACAGACCTGCAGCTCATCCCTTCTCGCAAGAGAACATCCGCTTCTTTTATAGAATCCCTTGCCTGTGACAGTCTGTATTCTATCAATGCCTTTTTGTCTTCAGTCATACGCTTATGCCTTCACGATAAACATTCTGGATAAAAACCGATTCGCGGAGCGGGGTATTCTTTAGATCATTAAGACTGATTGGCACAGGCATTAGAACTATGTCCTCTGGAAAGCCTGCCTCCCATGCACAATCACTGATATACTTTTCTGTTGCATGGTCAAGACGATCCACAACAACAAGCACATCAAGGTCCGACTCCTCAGTCGCCTCACCCCGTGCCCTTGAGCCAAACACCTTTACCTCATATACCTTGACCCTTTGAGACACAAGCTGCTTAAACTTCTCTACTACTTTAAGCTCTCTTTCCTTCATTTCAATTATCCTTATAATGTTTTTCCAAAATGATCAAAAACTGTCTTTATATAGCAATTTTACCCGAACTCGCTCTTAAAAGCAATTGTGTTTGATTATCTTTTTTCTTCTCATCCGTTGTCCCATAAAGCCCATAAACAATCTCGTCTATCTTTTTATTTGTAACGGCAATCTCACGCTCAATCTTTTCACGCTCTGCGGATGGTGGAAGGAAATTTTATTTTTGTGCAAATCAAGCACAAGGTCAACAGTGGAAAAGGCATTTTTATTGGAATAAGTCTATCAGGTCTATTTGGAACCGCTCATCTAACTATTGAGTAACTGCCATCAGGATTGGCTTTAAGATTTCCTTTGAGTATTTTTACAGCTTCTTTTAATCTATTTGCGTTGTTTGCTCTTTCATTAGCCATACGGCTATCTTTTTAGCTTTGCTCTCCAGACGCTATGAAAAGCATCTTGCATTACAACAGTTAATCCTGCCCATTCCTTTTCTTCAAAAAGGCTTATTGCTTTTATAGCCTTCTTATGTATTTTCAGTCTGTTGGGTTGTTTGAGTCTTATGACAAGAATGCCATTATGCCTTTCATTTCGTTTCTGCACAAACCCTTTATCAGTAGTTATCAAAAGCCTTTCGTCTCTTTGGGTCATCTCCCAGATATCTTCATCGGCCATACCTTTGTTTTCGGTATTGCGAATGTCCTTTACCTCATGGCCAAGCCTGCGCAGTTCTCTGAGAGTCATTGCAGGGATATTCTCATCAACAAATATCTTCATGCTATTACTTCATCAGCGGTAACTTGTTCTTCTGTTAAAGAAGCGGCATATTCCATACAGGCGAGGATATCGTCTCGCGTAATAGAAGGATACTCTTCAAGAAGTTCCTCAATAGCGTCTCCATTTGCCAACATATGCAGGATTTGATGGACAGGAATACGGGTCCCCTTAATACATGCCTGACCGTGGCAGATTTTAGGGTCTATTGATATATGTTTCAGCATATCTTGTTTTGTCATTTATCCACCTCCTTATACAGCAATTTTACCCGGAGCTCTCTGTAAAATTAATGAGCTTCTATTATTCCCCCCCCTTTCATTATTCCATAACGGCCATAGTCGCCGCTAAGCGTGTCATAGGAAATAGCGAAATTTCAAAAGACCAGCCTATCTTATGATGCTATGCTGCCCGTTCTGTAAGGCTTTTTGCTCTTTTAAGCAGCTTTATTTTTAATTTATATTTCCTTATAATTGCTGCAGCAGCTTCATTTGACCTCTCAGCTCTTTCAATAGCATTTAGACCTTTTCTATCTTCATATAATTTTAATCTAATCTCATGTATTTCTCTCATCGCCTTTGGCTCTTTATAATTCATAATTCAATCACCTCCATAGGGGAATATATCTCTATTTCTTTGTAGCCCTGCATCTTATTTATACCATTAACAGCTAACTTTGTCTTTAGTTTAACAATATGTTCAAAATTCCAGCTAACAATAACATCAAGGTCATTAATAACTGCTACTGCAATATGAACTGCATCTGCTTCATACTTTTGCGGAATAATCCTGTTTTGAATATATAGCTTGGAAAGATTTTCAATCTCCTCATCAATTTCCAAGGGCATTAAATTATACTTCTCTATTAATGATACAAGCGCTTTTTGTTTTGCTTCTGATGCCTTAGATATTTCTTCAATAACTATAGAGGAAATAAATGCCTCATAGGTTTTTGATTTTATCTCACGGAATAGTTCTTGCGTTACCTCTTTTTCTTTTGGTAAAGAATCTGCATAGTAAAAATTTAAAACAGAGGTGTCAAGATAGAGCTTTAATTTTTTCATATTTAAATTATACCAAACGGAAAGATAGAATTAAAGAATAATCTTGCCCTGTCCTGATTTGCTATCTATCCACCTCCTTTATACTGCAATTTTACCCGAACTCGCTCCTAAAAGCAATTGTGTTTAATTATCTTCTGCCCCTCCATTATCCCATAAAGCCCATAGACAATCTCGTCTATCTTTTTTTTCATGCTCTGCTGAGGGGAATAGGGGAAATGTCCCGCTTTATCGCATCAAGGAACAAAGGATTACCTGTCTGCCGACAGGCAGGCTGGTGAAGTGAAGCTTGTCCTCGTTAAAGCGGGGAATGACACCGCAACTTAAAAGAAACTGCGGCGAAGGTAGGGGTGATGGTAACTTAAAAGATATTGGCGAGAAAAACAAGTTTTTCGCCTAAGAGATAGCTTTTT
>MHEL01000073.1:3415-6420 GCA_001803815.1 Nitrospirae bacterium RBG_19FT_COMBO_42_15
AGGGCGAGAACCCATTTATTACACTTCCGACCCCATTTACCTTCCTTCAAATTAAAGGAAAGTATCAACAACTATTCCATCACTTCTTAGATCTAACTCTATCGACTCGATGACCTCCAGCATCCCTTGATGTAGCTCGTGAAAGTGCAAGCTATGATAGTAATCTTGAAGCTCTTTATAACTTCGCTTATTCTGGTTGTCTTTGGACTTTTCCTCGTCATGCGCTATCAAATTACGTAAGACACAGTGTATAATTCGGCCCGTGTTTTTGGCCGTAAAAAATTTCTGCCCTTTTTGTTTGTTTTTCCACCAGTCTTTATAGTCCTCATATCTTCGGTTATTTATTTTTTCGTCTATCGAATAGAGGCGTATGGCACACGAGGCAAGATGACAACTGTAGACGAAAAGAGGCTTCGTATGAAAGTCATTTGCGCTTTCGCATTCTTTGCTCCACTGACCTACAGTTTTCGCCATTTCGCTCTTATCGACATCTTTGGGCAACAGGAAATAGTAGAGTTTAGCTGCGTACCAAAGCTGCTTTATTTCCCTTGCTTCCATTTTCAAGCACATTATTCTCTCCGAATACGGTTGAATCTATTTCGCTGTCTGGACCAACAATTTATTTAACAAGTTTTCTCAATTTAACCAGAAGGGCATGACACAAGTCAAGCAAAAAAACCTTTACATCGCTGTTTTAGCAAAGGGTCATTTCGTATGAACTTCATGATATCCCGCGCCATTAACTCCCCCTTTTTCTCTTAACGCCCCCGGCTCCGCCACCCCCTCTTAATTTAAGAGGGGGTTGGGGGGAGTTACGCTATTGCTTTTCATCCGCCCTCAATTATCTTTCTTTCCCCCTCCATTATCCCATACAGCCCATAAACAATACCATCTATCTTCTCATCCGTGACTGCTTTGGCATGTCTGATCAATATGTCAGCCACCTCACTCAGCGGACATTTTTTTCCGTTTTAGAAGACTGCCCCCATCTGGCTTCGTGGAGACATCACGCTCAACAGCAGTCAAGTAACAAAGGAAGTCTATAAGATAGATAATTTGTGCAGACCATTTTTCCTGGTCATAACACAAGCAAGTTCCATGCAAAATACGTCCTCTATTCAAATAGTTATTTTCACCTAATTTGAATTCATAGACACCTTTTTGGTGCAAAAATCTACGGAAGTAAACTCTGTCTACCTCTGTGCATACTTCATCTACAGAGACATTCTTAAGAATGTTTAACGCTCTATTACCACAAAACTTATCTGGAGTATCTGATAGCAAGCCGGCAACAATAAAAAATTCAGCTAAGATAGCCTCAATATGCGGCAACAAGATGGGTACGGATGCTATATAATCTTTCTCCAAATGAGCAGTTAGACCTCTCAGAAGAAATCTATACCGCAATTTAAAATAGGCATTGCTTTTCCACTTATTAGACATCCTTTCAATATATTTCTTATCTTTCAACAACCCAAGTAGGTAATCATCGATGGCGACTTGGTCACCCTGGTCAAGAAGCTTTATAAGCTCTCTTGAATGACCGATACTAAAACTTGCAAGTCCAATAAAATAACCATGTTTTAATAATTTTTTGTGGACAAACTTCAAATGTTCGGAAAACATTTTACTTACTGCATTCTTGTCCGATACAAAAGACACGAACCTCTCAATTGCTGGACGAGAGTGGTCAAGAACGCTATTGATTTCTTTAATCGCCGTGCTAAGGTTTTCACTGAAATTCGATATCTGCGTAAAGACATTCTTGAATTCGAATTTCCTTTTTTCCCATTCCTTTTCAGGTATTCCTAAAAGCAGAGGCCATATATCTCTTGTACTCATGATGATCTCAACACTGAATCCATCGTTAGGATAATGGAGTGAACTCCTTTCATAGTTTAATTAAGCCCCTATTTCCCCTCAATTATTTTCCTCTCCTCCTCCGTCACCCCATAAAGCCCATAAACAATCTCATCTATCTTTTCATCTGTAACCGCTATCTCTCTTTCAACCTTTTCTCTCTCTGCTGACGGCGGAAGGGTGTTTTTCTTTTTGTGAAGTTCAAGCATCCTGTCAACGAGAGAAACGAGCTTGTCGTGAGCAGCCTTTTCAGAGGGGTTGTTAAAGTCAATGGCGCGGGCGGGGAAGGGCTTTAGGTATTCTGTTTTGAATCGAATATAACCGCCACGAAGCACTGTCCCAGTATTCTTTAAGAAGAACCACATTAATTTTGAGTTCAAAATGCCCAACCAATATGACTGACATTCTTTCATTGTCTCTTTGGGTAATAAACTATACACCTGAGTATTATGATAAATTCCCCTTTCACCGATAGTCATATTACAGCCTAAACTGATTTCAGGGGTAATTATCCGCTCGGTTTCAAAATATTTTATAGAACGGCCACGATGACATGAATACCAGTAATGCGGATTGGTTTTATATTTTACTCGTAACTCAGTTAATTCTTTTCGGTACTGTCTTAAATAGTCGTACGCTAAAGGGAATTCGGACGATAGCGCCTTTTCCTGAAGAATCACTGTTTTGTCGTTCTCAAGCTTGTAAGGGTAAATGCAATAATATTTATATTGTGGGTTCTTATACCTTGACACGTCTTCGCCTTTTAGCATTGGCTTCAGAATTGCTCGTTCTATTTTTATATTTTTGTTTTGCCGTTGTGAGAAAGCTTCAATAATATCTTTCTCACTATCAGCGACCTTGCCGAGGAAGTAAATTTCATCTATGCCAGTTACAATACCTTGAAAAATACTCTCAAAAACACCACCAAGCGTAAGGGGTTGTTTTATTTTTCTCAGGAGGTTTTCAACGCTTGAATGGGTAAGCACCCAAGGCGATGGGGTCAAACTGGCAGTTTTATAAAAATTAAAGTCATGGGCATTTAATGAAAAAAGACGTTTACGAACATCTGCCTCTGGTAGCTCATTAAATTCATGATATCCGAATTTTTCATTTTTATCTTTACACAGTAAAATTATTCCTGTGTA
>MHEL01000073.1:6488-6733 GCA_001803815.1 Nitrospirae bacterium RBG_19FT_COMBO_42_15
TCGGAGTTTACGAATTTATTCGGACATATATAGCTTAATGACCCCTTCTGCTTTAGAAGGTTAAAACCCTTTTCAATAAACAGTAAATACAGGTCGAATCTCTTCACTGCGCTTTCATAATGCTTAATAAAGTAGTTAATCTGCTCACCGTAGTATTCCTGCAGACCTTGAACTCTCAAATACGGCGGATTGCCAATCACAGCATCAAAACCGCCGTTTTCCATGATTTCGCCGAACCCTGCTGT
>MHEL01000073.1:6754-8560 GCA_001803815.1 Nitrospirae bacterium RBG_19FT_COMBO_42_15
CATAACTCCCCCTTCCCCCTCTTATCTTAAGAGGGGGCATTCTTTCTTCCCCCTTGAGGTAAGGGGGATTAAGGGGGTTATCTCCTCCCCTTAAGTTAAGGGGAGGCTGGGAGGGGTTATCAAATATATCATACCCAATCAGGCTGTTGCCGCATTTGATGTTATTGGTCAGAGGCGGAAGGAGGTGCTGTTTCTTTGGCAATAGTCCTCTTTCACCTTCAAGGGCTTTAAGATAAAGGCTCATCATTGTTATCTCTACAGCCTGCGGGTCAATGTCTACGCCAAATATGTTGTTTCTCAAAATCTTTGCCTTTTCATGAAGCGGCAGGGTTATGTCCTCAGGCAGTTGCTTATAATAAAGAAGGGGCAGGCTTTTAAGGCGCTGCGCCTCTTTTGGATGCTCTCGGTAATATTTAAGATGGTAGTCAAGCAGGTATTGAAAAGCCCCAAGCAAAAATGAACCAGAGCCGCAGGCAGGGTCAAGGATTTTGATTTTCTCAATCTGCTTTGGCGTCTTGCCTTCAATGAGTTTTCCAACGGTGTTTTTGACGATGTAGTCAACAATATACTTCGGCGTGTAATAGACGCCTCCTGCCTTTCTTACTTCAGGTTTTTCCTCAACCTTAATCCTCTGAGGCGTAACCCTTATTGTGCTGCCTAAATAACGCTCATAGATGCTTCCTAATAGCTCAACGCCTATTACATCAAATCTGTATCTGCATTTTGGAAAGTACAGGTTCTCAATTATCTCTGCAAGCAGATTGGAGTCTACATCTATGCTCTCACAGGCATGAGGCTTGAAAATATCGCCATTAAGGTCATCATTTACCTCATAAAAGAGGTCTCTCAGATGATTTAAAATGGGCTTTCTTTTGCCTTCTTCCCTCCACTGGGCAACTATCTCCCATAGCTCCCTGTCAGGCCTGATTTTTCTATCCTCTGCAATGCGGATGAAAACAATCCTGTCAAGGAGTTTCTGAACAATCTCGTTTAAGAGATTTACCCCGTTAGAAGCTCCCTCCATTACAGACAAGTGCCTCTCTAAGGTTGATGATTTCCTAATTGCCAAGCTTCTAACGGGGTTTACATCAATCTGCGGATTTCTCTTGTAAATGTCCTTTGCAAGCTCCTCCCTCCATGCTGTCATGTCCTCAAGAAATGCCTTGTCTACGGGGATGCGAAGCCGTTTGCTCTTTACATCTCTTGGAAGGAGTTTTTCAAGTGAGCCTTTTTCAACCTCTTCTTTTGAAAGATTATAGAGCTTATCTATATTTTTAAGATAGTCTGTATATTTGAAATCAAAGATGAGCCCTTCGTTGGGGTATCTGGAGTTTGGCTTTAAAGAGGCATCAAAGAGCTTGAATTCTTCAAAGTCTGTGAGGATTACAAAATAGACCTCTTTTGTTGACCATGCGTATGTCTTTGCCTGCAGGATATGGTTTACATCATCAAGCGCAACGGACGGCGACTTTGCCTCTATAAAGAATTTTGTAGCGCCATTGATTCTGAAATTATAATCAGGCCTTCCTGTTGCCTCTGCTGAGAGCTCAACAATAACATCCCTGTCGTGCGGCGGCTTGTGCGCCTTGTTTTCTATATCCCAGCCGAGGGCTTCAAAAAAAGGATTGAGGAAATCTATTCTTAGCTGGGCTTCAAGATAGCCTTTTGAGAGATAGTGGCGCTTGTCTTTTTCAAATTTTGCAATTAAGGTATGCAGTTTTTCTTTGAAGTCTCCTATGCCTTGCACAGAGGGATTATATCAGATAACCTTTTGTTTGCAAAGCCAATATCAATGCCTTGCCAGCC
>MHEL01000074.1 GCA_001803815.1 Nitrospirae bacterium RBG_19FT_COMBO_42_15
TGAGGTTAATCTCCTCCTCGCTTACCTCCATGAGTATGCCTGTGTAGGTAATCTCATGGGCAACAACCTCAACCTTTTTTCCGATCATCTGGGCTATGTCGTCTATTATCATAATGCCTCCATCTTTCTGCTCATCCCTGTAAGGGTATGGCACACATAACTCTATAAACTGTTCCCTAATGATTTTTTTGTGCTTCGACAGGCTCAGCACGAACGGGAAAAAATCAATGATTTTATTACATACACCGTTCACCCTGAGCTTGTCGAAGGGTGAAAATAAGGTCTTGGCAACAAACCGTCTATTTTTTATTAAACTGTATTGACCATAATCCCTTTAGCCTCGCAAAGCTCCTTTGCAAACCTCTCTGCAAGAAACACAAGGGATTCAATATCAATAAAGTTAAGGACTGTCCTGTCCATTAATATCTTTACCCTTGCAGGAAAATCCTCTTCTTTGTTCTCATCCCAGAATAGGAGCAGAAGCGGTATCTTTGGAAGCGCAGAAAATCTATGCGCCAGGTCACATTTAAATTCAGCAGCAGCATCTATGCCGGCAAGGAGGCTGCAGGCGTCCTTGAGCTCTTCTTTTTTGCCGGCAAAGTTTTTTATCAGCACATTCTCGCTGTTATCCTTAAAAGACTTCTGCTTGGCAAAGGTGTTCGGCAGATCGCCAAATGATATCCATTCGTTTTTCAAACTGCCTTTTCCTCTTGCATTAATATAGATTATTAAAAATATCTTTGCCCATGCGCTCGGCTGCAAGCCGTCATCCCTGACAATGTCACCGGTTTTTGAGACTTTATATTTATGATTAAAAAGATTAAGGCGCAGATACTCTTTATCATCCTCATTCAGATATTCTGCTGCAAGTCCGTCCGCAGATACTTTAAAGTCAATATCCTTTATCCTGTTTTTAATCTCCTCTGCTGCCTGTGCATAGGCATTTGCGCCTGAGCCTGTTGTTAATGGCTTAATCTCGCCAACAAGCATCTTTAGCTCTTTAAGCTCATCCCCTTCAAGGCTGACGCACCTTTCAATAACCTCCTGCCTTAAGGCAACCCTTGTTGCAAAGACAAAGCAGGACGGAGAACCGCATCTTCCGCAATTTGTCTGAGGAAGCTTTTTATATATATCTATTGCAGTAACAGGCATAAAGGAATATTAACCGAATTTACAATTGCTGTAAAGTGATTTTGTATTGACCTTTTTTATCAAGGGGAATATACTTTTTATGGTTGCAATGACGATTTCAAAGGAGGGTAGTTGAAAGCGCTGATTCCAGTAGAAATGATTGAAAGAAAAATTTATCTGATCCGCGGCGATAAGGTATTGTTAGATGGCGATCTGGCCGAACTTTATGGCGTAGAGGTTAAGCACCTGAAAAGGCAGGTCAGAAGGAATTTAACCCGGTTTCCGGAAGATTTCATGTTTGAACTACGGAAAGAAGAATATGACTCTTTAAGGAGCCATTTTGGCACCTTAAAAAGGGGCGAACATATTAAATATCTTCCATATGCATTCACCGAACAAGGAGTTGCAATGCTTTCAAGTGTATTGAACAGCGAGCGGGCGATTCATGTCAATATCGCCATCATGCGGGCTTTTGTAAAGCTTCGCGAAATGCTGGCAACGCATAAAGACCTTGCGCTAAAGCTGAATGAAATGGAAAATAAATACGATGCGCAGTTTAAAGTGGTCTTTGACGCCATTCGACAATTAATGACGCCTCCAGAGCCTAAAAAGAGGAAGATAGGCTTCATTGTCAGGGAGCGCAGTGCGCAGTATAGAACACTTAGCCGCAAGGCTGTAAAAAAATAAGCTCGGTTTATAAGGCTCATGCCTGTCTGCCGACAGGCAGGCAGGGCTTAATATAAAGGGATTGCGGATTATTGTGATTTGCAGGTAGAGGTTATTAAGGAGCGGAGGGGAGGAATTGTATTTCAAGACCAGTGCCTTTTTCCTTCTATGAATAACGACTCAGGCGGTGGCGAATGCTATAGATGGCATTGAAAAGAGGAGGGCAGAGGATAAGAGAGTGTGCAAGGAGATAGCCCAGATAAAAGAAATTGTTAACAGCTAAAGTGTATAATGTAGGTTTGACCCCAATTTTTGGACTCAATTCCCTTCTCCATATCCAGAAATAGAATTAAAAGTTCTTGCCCCAGAGGAAATAGCAAATATTACAAAAGGCGCAACTAATGATATTAATAATGCAACTGTTATTGCAGCATTAAATGGGCCTATGGCGCATATATATGTAAAAGGTTCAGATTGGCAGTCAGACCCTGATCCAATACTATTTGACATGGTATTAAACCGTCTTAATGGTGTTTTGAAAGAGGGTTTAAATGCTTCAGGAAGTTTTGGAGAAAAAGTGAGAGAGCATTTCCCAAGGCTAAGTTCTTCAATAGATGCGATTTTAATAAGAAGAACGATAAATAGTGGCTATGAAGCTTATTCTGGAGATATAAATAAATATGTTAATGCAAGCACTCGGATTGAGAAAATGAACAACAAAGACAGGAGCGGAGATATTGTTTTAATAATGAAGAGCGAGACTGATAGTACTGTTATTGATAGATATACTACAGGTGTATCATGCAAGAGCTGGCATGGTTCGCTTAATCCAAGTGACTCATATGTGCCGTTAATCGTCGCTTATCCTGGAGGTAACAAAAAGGAGATAGATGACATATTGAAAAAAGACACGGCTTGTAAAGATGATTATAGTGGTTGCAAAGGAAATTGGAAATTAAGCGATATAGTAAAAGAAATAATTTCAGGGCAATATAAATAAGGAGGCTGGTAATGAAAGTAATAAAAATAACAACAATATTGGCGTTAATTATTGGGATCTTTCTACCAGATGCAAAGGCGTTTACCAATTTGACTGATTGCTTAATAACAAGTGATATCGGTATATATAATTATAAATCACAACGTGCAAATATGGGAAAAGGTTCTGGTGTAGTAGGTTTAGCTGGGCATTTTGGTAAGGATCATGATGATACAGTCTGCACAGGAGACTACTCTAATATTAATCAAATTAGAGGGCTTCCAGTTGAAGAAGTAAGGCAGAAACTTGTAAGTGTCAAAATCCAGCTCACCCAGCACTCTGGCTCTGATTCAGACAAGTGGCTGCTGCATGAGGTGGAGAGGGGGTTTAGGAGGGGTGACTACGAGGAAAACATGACAGTAGCAAGATTTAGAAATATTGACGGCAATAATATCTTTTACAGTGGACTGGGTGGTGGAACATATAGATGGATAAGTAACTATGTAATTGTAAGTATTGAGTATATAGACTTATACAAACAGAAGCCTGAACCTATTGAAGTAGTCAGAGCTTATCTTGCTAAGTTTCCATCAACTATTCCTGCTTTAACTATAGACAAAGCCCACGATGAAAAATGGCTCAAAGACGAGATGGAGCGGAGGCTTTGGCTGTGCGACAAGTGGTTTTATCAGTTGCAGCTTGGAAAGGCAGAGCAAAAGGCAGTATTACAGAATACAGTAGACAGTATGCAGGTGTTCTTGAACTATCGTGAGAAATACTACGGCATAGCTGCAAAGGATGATAAGAATCTTTTATCTAATTATCTCATGCAAAACAACGGCACAGGCATAAAGAACAAGTTGAAAGAATACAAGGGCTGGTGGAGTGTGAATAAGGATAAGCCGATAAACTTATAGCGTATGGCATATGGCACATGGGAGATGCGAATGGGATTCAGGTTTGAAGAATTGGAGATATTCAGAGATGCTATTGAACTTGAAAATAGAAAGGCAGAGGCCGAGACTTTGTGCAAGAGGATAAATTCTTTCAAAAGGACTTTAAGATGACTTGCTGGCGAATGGCGAATGGCAAATGGCGAATGACAAATAGTCTATACCGTTTAGAGAACTATGTGCTATTCGCCATCTGCTTTTGCTGCTTCAGTGGAGGATGGCCTCCAGTTTTTTTAATCAGGAGTTTTCCCTTGCAAAAGCAACAGCTTTGTGCTATATATTTAAGGTTCAAATATCCCACACGCTGTTCGTATTGCAGGAGGCGGTGTCCTGAATGTTCAGGATTCCTTCTGTAAGCTGATGGACAGCGGAGGAAAAAACCAAACGGCAAGGAGGTGAAAAAGAAAAATGGCTATAACTTTAAAAGAATTATTAGAAGCAGGCGTTCATTTCGGCCATCAGACCAAGCGCTGGAATCCAAAGATGAAGAAATTCATCTTCGGAGAGCGGAATGGCATCCATATAATTGACCTTCAAAAAACGCTTAAGAAGTTCAATGATGCTGCTGTATTCATAAAGGATGTAACAGCAAGAGGCGAGCTTGTGCTTTTCGTAGGCACAAAAAGACAGGCACAGGAAACCATTGAAGCAGAATCCAGGCGGTGCGGCATGTTTTATGTCAATCAACGTTGGCTTGGCGGCATGCTGACTAACTTTAAGACCATCAAAAAGAGCATCAGCAAGCTGAAAAAACTTGACTCTGATAAGGCAAACGGAGTATTTGATCTCCTGACTAAAAAAGAGGCGACCAACTTAGAAAAGGAGCGGATGCAGTTGCAGAAGATACTCGGCGGCATTAAGGAGATGGAGGCCCTTCCCGGCGCAATATTTGTTATTGACTCCAAGAAGGAAGAGATTGCCATTAAAGAGGCGAGGCGGCTTAACATCCCTGTTGTTGCTGTAGTTGATACAAACTGCGACCCTGATGAAGCAGACTATGTAATACCGGGCAATGATGATGCCATCAGGGCTATCAAGCTCCTTACTGCAAAGACAGCAGACGCTGTTATTGAAGGAAAACAGTTTTTAGCAGAAAAGCCAACTGAAGCTGCATCAGCAGCAGAGCTGCCTGTTCAAGCATCAGGAGAAAAAGTAGAACAAGTGGAGTCAGCAGCAGAAAATAGCGGAGCATAATAATATGTGTAGGGGCGGGCATTAGCCCGCCCTGAACATTGTGTTTTGGGAGGATTTTAATGGAAGTTGAGGCAGCACTGGTTAAAGAATTAAGAGAAAAGACAGGCGCTGGCATAATGGATTGTAAAAAGGTCCTTGCAGAGGCTGATGGAGATATTGAAAAGGCAATAGACATCCTTCGCAAGAAAGGCCTTTCAGCAGCAGCGAAAAAGGCTGACAGGGTCGCTGCAGAAGGCGCTATAGGCTCCTATATACATGCTGGCGCAAAGATAGGGGTGCTTGTAGAGATTAACTGTGAAACAGATTTCGTTGCAAGGAATGAGGAGTTTAAAGAGCTTGCAAAGGATATTGCTATGCACATTGCCGGCGCAGGGATTCCGCCATTGTATGTAAAGAGGGAGGAAGTTCCTGCAGAGGTAATTGAAAAAGAAAAGGACATTTACAGGGCACAGGCAAAGGAGACAGGAAAGCCTGCAAATGTTATTGAAAAAATCGTTGAAGGCAAGCTGGAAAAATATTTTGCTGACTTCTGTTTGATAGAACAGGCCTTTATTAAAGACCCTGATGGAAAGCTGAAGATAAAGGACATTATCAGCCAGAAGATTGCAAAATTCGGTGAAAATATTGTGCTAAGAAGATTTATTAGGTTTAAACTCGGAGAGATGGCTCCAAAATAAAATGCCAAAAATCAGATACAAAAGGATACTGCTCAAGATCAGCGGGGAAGCCCTGATGGGCGATAAGGGTTATGGCATTGACCCTGTTGTTATAAATACCATTGCCAATGAGATAAAAGAGGTTTATAAACTTGGCGTCCAGATTGCGGTTGTAATAGGCGGTGGAAACATATTCCGCGGCTTGGTTGCAAGCGCAAGCGGAATGGAGCGGGCATCAGCAGATTATATGGGTATGCTTGCAACAGTATTAAACGCCCTCGCCCTGCAGGATGCCTTGGAAAAACGCGGGGTTCTGACAAGGGTGCAGACCGCAATAGAAATGCGGGAGCTTGCAGAGCCTTATATAAGAAGAAGGGCAATAAGACACCTTGAAAAAAAGAGGGTTGTGATTTTCGCTGCCGGTACAGGAAACCCGTATTTTACAACTGATACTGCCGCATCTCTTCGTGCAATGGAGATTGGCGCAGAGGTAATTATAAAAGGGACAAAGGTTAACGGCGTATATGACTCTGACCCGATGAAGAATAAGAATGCAAAGAAATTTGACAAGCTGAATTACTTAGAGGTCCTTCAAAAGGGGCTAAAGG
This sequence comes from Nitrospirae bacterium RBG_19FT_COMBO_42_15, assembly GCA_001803815.1. Taxonomy (GTDB): domain Bacteria; phylum Nitrospirota; class CAKKRA01; order 9FT-COMBO-42-15; family 9FT-COMBO-42-15; genus 9FT-COMBO-42-15. The sequence goes on from MHEL01000074.1 coordinate 6,188, forward strand.
TGATGGATGCAACCGCTATATCGCTTTGCATGGACAACAGCCTTCCGATTATAGTATTTAATCTTAAAAAGAGCGGAAACATAAAAAGGGTTGTGCTCGGCGAAAAGATAGGGACAATTGTAAAATGATTAATGAGCTAAAAAAGAAGATGGCTGATAAGATGGAGGCGGCAATCAATGTCCTTAAAAAGGAATTTGCCACTATAAGAACAGGCAGGGCGTCTTTATCTTTGCTTGACGCCATAAAGGTTGATTATTACGGCACCATGACACCATTAAATCAGGTTGCAACGCTTGCTGTTCCGGAGAGCAGGCTTATTATAATCCAGCCATGGGACCCAAAGGCAATAGAGAATATTGAAAAGGCAATTCAATCCTCCGGCATCGGGCTTACGCCTGCAAATGACGGAAAGATTATCAGGCTTCCTGTCCCGCCTCTTACTGAGGAGAGGAGAAAGGAGCTTGTCAAGCTTGCAAAAAAGATGGCAGAGGACTCCCGCGTTGCCATTAGAAATATCAGGCGCGATATAAACGACGAGGTCAAGAAGATAGAAAAAGAAAAAAAGATATCAGAGGACGAATCCCGCAAAACGCTTGAAGACATCCAGAAGACCACAGACCAGCACATCAAAAAAATAGACGATATCCTGAAAAGGAAGGAAGAAGAGATAATGGAGGTGTAGGGGGGCAGTTCGCTAACCACCCCCTACCGCCTATTGTAAGAATGTAACCGGCTCCTTATATGCGTGGCAGGTTACGCATTCTTTTTTTGCAACCGCCTCTGTAACCCTCCAGCCGTGAGGCTTGTGGCACTGCATACAGTTCATGCCAATCATCTGAACATGCAGCCTGTGCTTGCCGACATTTACAATCTGTCTGTGGCAGGCAAAACAGTCCTCTGCGCTCGGCTTTACCTTTGCCTTAACATGCGGCTTGTGGCACTGGTAGCAGTCAAACCTCATTGCCCCATCCTTTGGAAAATTTACCTTTGCGCCTGATTTATGGCACTCAAGGCATTTTGCTTTTGTAGGCTTTAGGTCTTTGCTGTCTATTCCCTTAGCATCTGCCTTATAGATGTGGCAGTCAAGACATGCCATGTCTTCCATACCGAAGCCATGCACAACCTTTTCCTTGTGGCATTCAAGGCAGAACCTTTCGCCGGGCATAAACTTATGCACCTCCCTTGAATGGCATTTTGTGCACTGAATCTGCTCAATAAATACATGCTTTGCATGGCCATAAGACCTGTTTATCTTTTTAATCTTGGGGCTCCCCTCCCAGTGGCACTCTATGCAGATTGTATATGGCACTATAACCTTGCCATGCCTCGGCGGAACTGTTGTAGGTCTCTTAAAAATTGCCATTAATAAAAGCCTGTTCTGTTCAATTATGCTTGCCCTGTGGCACTCATGGCAGGTTACTTCTTTGTGCGCAGATACAGACCAGCTGTCATAAGCAGGCTGCATAAGGTGGCACATGACGCATGCCTTTGGGTTGTGCTGTGTAAAATCGTAGAAATAGAATGCGCTGACTGATGAGCCCACAACTATTACTGAGGCAAGGACAATAATAGCAATCTTTGCGTTTAAAGGAATTGCCTTCCACCATTCAAATCTCTTTTTCATCTTGCGCCTCCTGCAGTATTCTTTACACCTTAAACCAGTTCTCGGGTTTTAGAAATGTCTTTCTGTATAATATGATTACACCTGCTGCAAAGAAACAAAAGAGCGAAACACCGATTGCAATCCTCTTTCTTTTTGTAATCTCTTTTTCAATTGTCTTTAATGATTCATCTACTGCTGACAGCTCCCTGTCAGTAGTTGTCTTCACGGCATTAATCCTGTCTACGCTCAAGACATGGGTCACTTGATGAATGGCATTCCTTGCAGCAAAGAGCTTCTCTTCAAGCCTCTTTGTATCAATACTGCTTTCTTTTATATTTTTAATCGCTGTGGTCAGTCTTGCGATCTCCCTATCTGTGCTTGCCAATGCCTTTTTTATCTTCTGCGGCCTGTCATAGGTATGGCACTTGGCGCAGTTCTTTTCATTAATTAAATCTAAAGAAGCCTTTTTTATATCATGACTGCCGTGGCAGGTAACGCAGTTTGGGGCGCCTGTTTTAGCAGCAGAGATGCCGTGCGCGCTCTTTGAATAATTCTCCTTTACGCCTATGTGGCACTTGCCACAGAAGCCGGGTATCTCTAAGAGCTTTGGTCTTCCGAGAAAGCCTGCCTCTTTGGTCATTGCCTTTCCGATATCTGCTGCATCGCCGCCATGGCATCCTTCACAGTTATTACCCATCTCTTTATGAATGCTCTTATTCCACTGCTCTACAGGCTCTGCAAATTTTCCTCCAAGCTGGCTGTGGCATTGGATGCAGACATCCTCCGCCTTTCCCTCCTTCTGCTGTGCAAATGCCTGTTTTGCATCAAGGCTGAGTATTAGCAATAATATTAATGCGATCTTCCATCTCATGAATATTTGCCCCAGACAGTAAGTATAATGTATCCCAGTATTGTACCAATAGCAATAATGCTGAACAGCGGCCTCTTTCTCGGGTTCCTTTCCGGTTTTGTATCCCAGAATGGCAGGAGTATTATTGCCAGTATTACAATTCCCTGAAGCACAAGTCCAAGAACCTTGCTCGGCACGATCTTTAAAATCTGGTATGCTGCAAGAAAATACCACTCAGGCTTTATATGCTCTGGCGTAACAAATGGGTTTGCAGGCTCTAACTCCTCAAACGGATAGAGTATTGCAAGGGGAATAAAAATGCCTAAAAATATAAAGGCTGCTGCCATCTCCTTCATTATATGGACAGGGACAAACGGCACTGCGCCCTCTTCACAGCCCTTTTTTTTCTTCTTAGCCATCTTTTATCACCTCACATCGGCCCGCTTATGCCGACCTTCCTTATCATCAGAAAATGGACGCCTAAAAATCCAATCAATGTCAGAGGAAGAACAACTACATGTATTGCATAGAATCTTGTGAGTGTTATCCCTGTAATCTGCGCGCCGCCCCTTATAAGCTGCACAAGCCATTCGCCGATTATCGGCGTTGCGCCGGGCATCTCTGTGCCAATGGTTGCGCCCCAATATGAAAGCTGCGTCCATGGCAA
>MHEL01000075.1:0-7406 GCA_001803815.1 Nitrospirae bacterium RBG_19FT_COMBO_42_15
GACTATGGGAGACAGTTAAAAAGGATCTGCAGAAGGGTTTGAAAGAGGGCGTTGCATATGTAAAAGAGGGCGCAATTGTTGCAAGGCAAAAGGCAGAGGTGCTCGGCGAAGAGGCAAAGAGGCAGTATAAGATTCTTAATCTGAAGTCAAAGGCTCACAAAGGCATATCAGAGCTCGGCGGCAAGATATACGGTTTGAGCTCAAAGGCAGTAAATCCTTTGCGCAATAAGGATGTAAAGGATATTGTTGCAAGGATAAAAAATTTAGAGGCTCAGATATCAAAGCTTGAGGGAAAAGGAAAGGTAAAGAAAAGATAGGCGGCATCCTTTGAGGGATAAGAATTTAGGCTTGCTTGACAAAAGCTGTTATAGCATGATATAAACTTACAAAAGCGGACTGACGCGCCTGAGGCTTTTGTTAAGATATTCAGGAGAGAGGGCTGGTAGAAGTGCTGAAATTAAAGTGTTTCTGCCGGCCTTTTTTATTTTAGGAAGGAGATGTATGCTTCTCTTGTGGCTTCAATTTATTGTATGCTCAGCAATAATTGTATTTTCCGGAATAAGGTTGTCAAAATACGGCGATGTTATTGCAGAAAAAACAGGCCTTGGCAGGGCATGGATAGGCCTAATCCTGATGGCGAGTGTAACATCTCTGCCTGAGCTGATTACCGGCATAAGCTCTGTTGCCATTATAGGCTCCCCTAATATTGCCCTTGGGGATGTGATGGGAAGCTGTGTATTTAATCTTGCTATTATTGCCTTAATGGATATCTTTCATGGCTCTGACCCCATATTTCACAAAGCTGAACACGGCCACATACTTTCAGCAGGCTTTGGCGTTATACTTATTGGGTTTGCATCTATTTCCATACTTGTAAACCAAAACTTTCCCTCTTTTTTTCATATAGGCCTTTACACGCCTCTGATTTTAATAACCTATGCCATTGGCATCAGAGGCATATACTATTTTGAGAAGAGAAGGATAGCAGACTTTGTAGGCGATTTAACAGAAGCCACAAAATATGATTACATAACTACAAAGGAGGCAGGAATCAAATATGCCATAAATGCCTTAGTAATTATTGCAGTAGCAACATGGCTCCCCTTCATCGGCGACAGGCTTGCTGAGGAGACAGGGCTTGGAAGGAGCTTTATCGGGACTGTATTTATTGCTATGACTACGTCGCTTCCTGAATTAGTTGTATCTATTTCTGCTTTAAGGATCGGCGCCACTGATATGGCAATTGCGAATCTTTTTGGGAGCAATCTGTTTGATATTGTAATACTTGCAATAGATGATATATTTTACCTCAAAGGTCCTATCCTATTAGATGTCTCGGTAAATCATGCTGTAACCGGGTTTATGGCAGTGGTTATGACTGGCGTAACAATCGTGAGCCTCACCTATCGTCTTGAGAAAAAGGCCTTTTTAAGGCTCGGATGGGACGCTGTTGCTATATTATTGGCCTTTTTTGTAAACATATACCTGCTTTACTCCTTGAGGGGAGCCGGGTAATGGCAAGGATAGTAATCTTTACCGATTTGGATGGCACACTACTGCACCCCAAGTCCTACTCATTTAATGCAGCGCTGCCAGCGCTGAATCTGATAAAAGAAAAAGAGATACCCCTTATCCTCTGCTCCAGCAAGACAAAGGCAGAGATAGAAGTCTGGAGAAAACGGCTTGAGAATTTTCACCCGTTTATCTCAGAGAATGGCGGCGGGATATTTATACCAGAGAGATATTTTTCTTTTACTATTGATGCAGAAATAAAAGGCGGCTATAGAATAATTACACTCGGCAGGCCTTACAGCGAGACAAGAAATGCCTTTATTGAAATTCGCAAAAGACTTAAAATAAAGGTAAAGGGATTCGGCGATATGCTGACAGAAGAGATAGCAGAGCTTGCCGGCCTTCCATTATCCGAAGCCATGCTTGCAAAGGCGCGGGATTTTGATGAGCCGCTTATATTTGAAGAAGAACCCCCCTTTAATTCCCCCCTTACTAAGGGGGGAGTAAGAGGGGTTGTAGAAGGATTTTTAGATGCAATTGAAGATGCAGGCCTGCACTGGACGCATGGAAGATTCTACCACCTCCTCGGCGATAATGATAAGGGAAAGGCTGTTAAAATTTTAAAAGGATTTTATGAAAAGGAATATGGTAAGATTACAACAATCGGGCTTGGCGATAATCTCAATGACCTTCCGATGTTAAAAGAGGTTGACCACCCTATACTTGTCAGGAGGGGAGATGGAAGCTATGAAGAGAGGATAATGGCTCCAAATCTGATAAAAGCAGAAGGTATCGGGCCTGAGGGATGGAACAGGGCGGTTTTGAGCATACTTACCGGAAGTCATTCCCACGAAAGTGGGAATTCAGAGAAAAGCGAAGGAACTGGATTCCTGCTTCCGCAGGAATGACATTAATTGCTACTCCGCAGCATTCTGCGCGGAGGCTTATGAGATAAAAATGGCAGATTTAGATAAGACAGACATACTTATAGGCATAGCAAGCTATAATAATGCAAAGACCATTGATCATGTTGTGCGGGCAGTGGATGCAGGGCTTGCAAAATATTTTTCTGATAAAAAGGCTGTTATAATAAACTCTGACGGCAGTTCAAAGGACGGCACACAGGATATAGTAAAGACCGCTGCACTTGATCATGCTGCAATGTTTTTAACATACCCTGTCTATCCTGCACATAGGATAAGCATGCCATACAACGGTATACCGGGCAAGGGGAGCGCATTCAAACTGATATTCCAGAAGGCAGTAGAGATGCAGGCAGACGCCTGCTGTGTGATTGACGCGGATTTAAGGAGCATTACTCCAGAGTGGATAGAACTGCTTCTGTCGCCGATAATCAAAGGCGGTTTTGATTTTGCTGCGCCCCTTTACAGCAGACACAAGTATGACGGAACAATTACTAATTCTATAGTCTATCCAATGACAAGGGCTCTTTATGGACAGAGGGTGAGGCAGCCCATTGGCGGCGACTTTGGTTTTTCAGGGAGGCTTGCAGAGTTTTATCTGAAACAGGATGTGTGGGAGACGCATGTAGCGCGCTTTGGCATAGATATCTGGATGACTACAGAGGCAATAGCTAATGGATTCAAGGTGTGCCAGACATTCCTCGGCGCAAAGATACATGACCCAAAAGACCCTGGCTCTGATTTAAGCGATATGCTTGTGCAGGTTGTTGTTACGCTGTTTAATCTGACAGAAAGGCATTATCAAAAATGGAAGGAGATAAAAGACTCAAAGGAAGTGCCAACCTGCGGCTTCAGATACCATGTCGGCCTTGAACCTGTTAAGGTGAACATAGGAAAGATGCTGGATATATTCAGAACAGGCATCAGTAATCTAAAGCCGCTCTGGACAGAGATAATGGGGCAGGGTGATTTTGGAGAGATAGAAAAAATAGGCGGGCTTTCTGACAGAGAATTCAGATTTCCTGCAGGGCTATGGACAGGTGTTGTCTATGATTATGCAATAGCCTATCACAAAAAAATGATGTCATCGGAGCACCTTATAAAATCACTCACGCCATTGTATCTCGGCAGGGCTGCATCATTTATGATGGAGGTGGAGGAGATGGAGCATCATAAGGTGGAAGAAGAGATAGAAAAGGTTTGCCTTGAATTTGAAAACCAAAAGGATTATCTTATCAATAACTGGAGGTGATAACATGGAAAATTTTATAAATGTATTGCTTGACCCTCTTAAAGATTTCTGGACAGGATTTATAGTGTTTGTGCCGAAATTTATTGCAATGGTTATTATATTTGCCGGAGGTGTAGTAATTGCATGGGGATTGAAATTACTGCTATTGAGGACATTGCTTGCAGCAAATTTTGACACATGGGCAGATAAGGCGGGTCTGACTGCAATAATAAGAAAAGGGGATATATGGGGGAAACCATCAGACCTCTCTGGGAAAATACTTTATTGGTTCATAGTTATTATATTTCTTATGATAGGCTTAAATGCGCTTCAGATACAAACAATAGATAAGGTTGTATCGCAGTTCTTTCTATATCTCCCAAGGATATTTTCAGCCCTTCTGATATTTGTCATTGGTTATGTTATTGCAGGTTTTATAAGCAGGGCAGTATTAATAGCTGCTGTCAACAGCGGATACCATTATGCAAAGATTTTAGCCGAGGCAGTCAGATTAATGCTTATAGTATTCATATTAGCAATGGTTCTTGAGCAGCTTAGTGTGGCGCCGAGCATAGTGGTTGCAGCCTTCTCAATAATGTTTGGCGGTGTTGTAATCGCCCTTGCTATTGCCTTTGGCGTAGGAGGAATAGATGCGGCAAGAAGGATAATAGAAAAGGGCTCTGAGGAAAAGCAGGAAGCAGAGAAAGATGTTGAACATCTATAGGAGATAGGCTATGGCAGATTTTTACCAGACAGGCGTCATTATCACGCTTCACAAGCTCGGCAGGCCGAGCCTTGAGAAGATAGAATCAGAAATTGTTGAATTTTCAAAGCAGAGGCCGATAGCTCTTGTGCTTCCTGCGCTGTATACTGAGTTTCAGGCAGATGCAATAAAGGGGATAGTGGAGGAGCTTAAGAAGGTTAAATATGTGCAGGAGATAGTCCTTACGCTTGGCAGGGCAACAGACGAGCAGTTTAAAGAGGTTAAAAAGTTTATGTCTCAAATCCCTTATGAGGTGAAGGTCATCCATAATGAAGGAAAAAGGGTAAAAGAGATATATGCCACTCTTGAAAGAAATGGTCTATCGCCGGGAGAGGACGGCAAGGGACGCGCTACTTGGATTGCCTATGGATATATTATTGCCTCTGGCAAGTCTGATGTTATTGCCATTCATGACTGCGATATTATTACATACAACAGGGAGATGCTCGCAAGGCTCTGCTATCCAGTTGTGAACCCGCATATAGATGTAACCTTTTGCAAGGGTTTTTACAGCAGGGTGAGCGACAGGATGCACGGCAGGGTTACAAGGCTGTTGATAACGCCGCTTGTCAGGTCTTTGCAAAAGATTGTTGGTTTTCATCCCTTTCTTGTTTTCTTAGACAGCTTCAGATATCCTCTTGCAGGCGAGTTCTGCATGATTACGGATTTGGCAAGGGTAATGAGGATTCCATGGGACTGGGGCCTTGAGGTGGGTGTGCTCGCAGAGGTCTTTAGAAACTACTCCGCGCGCAGGGTTTCGCAGGTAGATATTGCAGATAATTATGAGCACAAGCATCAGCCCCTTTCTGCTGAAGATGCACAGAAGGGGCTTATGAGGATGTGTGTGGATATATCTAAGACCATATTCAGGGTGCTTGCTGCTGAAGGCGTGGTCTTCTCAGACGCCTTCTTTAAGTCCCTTGAGGTGGCATATCTGAGATTTGCAGAGGATACCATGATGAAGTATGAGGCTGATGCAGCTATAAACGGCCTTGTCTTTGACAGGCATGAGGAGACAAAGGCAGTTGAGGCCTTTGCCAATGCCATAAAAAAGGCAGCGCAGATATTCATAGAAAACCCCATGGGCACACCGCTTATACCTAACTGGAACAGGATTGGTTCAGCTATACCCGGCATCTTTGATATGCTAAAGAAGGCAGTGGATGAGGATAATAAATAGTGAAGGAAAAGATTTTCAAGGCAATTGCAAGACTTTCACACACGCATTATAAAAAGGTTATAATTGTCAGCATTTTATTGACACTTATATTTGGTTTTTTAGCATTAAGGCTTCAGCTCGCCACAGACATCGTTAACCTCCTTCCGTCAAAATCTAAAGTCTCAAAGGATTTTATGGGAGCAATAAAGGACTTTGGCACCCTTGATTTTCTTGTGGTAGTTGTTCAGGCAAAAGATACCACCTCACCTCAGTCCTCTACACATTTAAAACTCTTTGCTGATGAATTTGCAAAGAGACTTTCTGCCACAAACCTTCTTAAAGGGATAGATTATAAAATCTCTGAAAAGCAAAAGGAATTTTTCAAAGAGCATTTCACAAAGGATATGTTCCTTTTCCTTACAGAAAAAGAGCTTGATGCAATAAGGGAAAAATTAAATGATGAGGAGATAGAGAAGCAAATAAAAAAGAACAGGTCTATCCTTATCTCACAGGCTTCTTTTGGAATGAAAGAGCTTGTTCGCGTTGACCCGCTCGGTCTTTTGCCGATATTAAAGGATTTCTTTAGCAGCGGAAGCGGCGGGTTCAGGTTTGATATGATGGACGGCTACTTTTTATCAGAGGACAGGACAACCCTGCTGATGCTCGCAAGGCCTGTTAAAGGCGCATTGGATGTTGAATTTGCAAAGGTATTAATGTCAGAGGCAAAGAGGATAGAGAAAGAAATAGTAGTAGAAAAAAAGCTTAATGAGAAAATAAAGGTCGGGTATACAGGCGGCTATCCGATTGCAGTTGGCGATGAGGCGACAATAAAAAGGGACATGATGCTGACCTTTGTATCATCATTTTTTGCTATCCTGCTCTTATTCTATTTTGCCTACAGAGGCCTTGCAATTCTTGTTTACATTTCAATACCTCTCCAGATGTCTCTAATATGGTCTTTTGGCATCTCGTATATTTTTCTTGGCCAGTTGAATATGGTGACAGTTGCATTTGCCGCTATCTTAATGGGGCTCGGCATTGATTTTGCCATTCATATATACAACAGGTATTTAGAGGAGATAGATAAAGGCGCTGATATTGTTCAGGGTCTTGAGGCGACATTAGCTGGTGTTGGAAAGGGAATATTTACAGGCGCTGCTACAACAGCAACTGCATTTTATTTGTTAATGCTTACCGACTTCAGGGGACTCTCTGAACTTGGCTTTATGTGCGGAACAGGCATCTTATCAAGCATGTTAACCATGTATCTTGTGCTTCCGAGCATTATGATATGGCGCGCCAAGTCTTCAAAAAAACCTGTTGTTAAAGGGAGGCTGAATCCATTTGGACTTGATATTGCAGCAAGGCATATAGTCAGATATCCAAAGACAATCCTTGCCATTGCCATTGGTCTTACAATATTTTTGGGCTATAAGGCGCTATTTTTAGGCTTTGATTCAGATTTTAAAAAGATGCGTCCAGAAGGCATGGAGGCAATGGTTTTGCAGGATTTAATTATGGAGAAGTTCAGCGGCTCTGGTTATCAGATTATGGTGATTACAGAATCAAATGACCTGCAGGCTGCGCTTGAGAAGAATGATTCCATTGCCATGTCCTTGAGGCCGTTTGTTAAAGACGGCTCTTTAGTATCCTTTGATTCCTTAGCTACATTTCTGCCTTCTATAAAAAGACAGGAGGCAAGCATTGAAAAGGTAAGCGCATTTCCCATTGAAAGGGCTGTACATACTTTGCAAAGGTCATTAAAGGAGAATGGATTTAAGACTGATATTTACAAAGACTATATAAATGTCATGAAAA
>MHEL01000075.1:7457-8338 GCA_001803815.1 Nitrospirae bacterium RBG_19FT_COMBO_42_15
AAGCCGGGATGAATCAGCTTTTGGATAAACACCTTGCGCAGGCAGATGGCACATACAAGATTGTTACTTATCTTTATCCAAGCAAGGATGCATGGGATCATGGTCTTTTAATGAAGCTTGAGAATAATCTTGGCAAGATTGACCCAAAGATAAAGATTACAGGCGTTGATGTTGTTGCATCAGAATTAAAGAGGCTTATTGAAGAAGAAACAGTCTGGGTAACCCTTCTTGCATATTTAGCTATAGTCATTTTGGTTTATCTTGATTTTTACTCTTTTAAAAGAACAATAATTTCTCTTGTACCGCATATAATCGGATTTATCTGGATGATGGGGGTTATGGAGGTATTAGGCATGAAGCTGAATTATATGAACATTGCTATTGTGCCATTGATTGTTGGCATGGGTATAGATAACGGAGTTCACATACTTCACAGATATTTAGAAGACGGCGGCAAAAATATTCCAAACACAATCTTCCACACCGGCCGTGCAGTTGTCATGTGCACAGCTACTACAATGGCAGGCTTTGGCTCACTTGTATTTTCAAGATACGGCGGCTTGTCAAGCATGGGCGCTGTTGCAAATATCGGCATGATTACAAGCCTTATTGCAGCTATTATAGTGCTTCCAGCGCTGCTTAAGATATGGAAGGCTTAATTGGATACGTCATTTATTAAAAGAATAAGATTTCATGGAAGGGGAGGCCAGGGCGCAAAGGTTGCAAGCAGGGTTCTTGGAAGCGCCGCCTTTTATGAAGGATACTATGCGCAGGACTTCCCTTTATATGGCGCTGAAAGAAGGGGCGCGCCCATAGCTGCATTTACGCGCATATCAGATGAACCTATCCTTGAAAGGGGAATAATCTCTGAGCCTGATATT
>MHEL01000075.1:8384-9374 GCA_001803815.1 Nitrospirae bacterium RBG_19FT_COMBO_42_15
CATTGTCTGGACTTAAGGAAGGCGGCGCTGCTTTTATAAATACAACCTATCAACCTGATAAGGCAAAGGCAAGATATAAGATTTCCGCCAATGTTATTACCTTTGATTTAACCAAGATAGCGATTGACATGCTCGGCGCTCCGGTGCTAAGCGCACTTGCAGGCGGCACTGCTTCAAGAATTTTGGGACTTAGCGCAGATTCTTTAAAAAAGGCTGTTGAAAAAGAGATATCCGAAATCATAACAGACAGGGCATTAATAGAAAAGAATATTAATGCAGCATTATTTTGTTTTAATGCAATCAGCCCAATAAAGATAACAGAGACTGTATCTGCGCATAAAGGAAGCCCTGTTATCTCTGTGCCTTTTGAGCCTGCCTTAGTCTCAAGCCCTGCAATAAATGCCAAAGCCAATACGCCATTGCGAAAAACAGGCAATTGGCGTTTGTTTAAACCTGTATGGGATCATGAAAAATGCACAAAGTGCATGATGTGCGTTGTAAGCTGTCCTGACGGCTGCATCAGCATAAATCCTGCCGGACTTCCAAATACAAGCTATGAAAACTGCAAAGGCTGTCTTATATGCGTTGAGGTCTGTCCTTCAGAGGCAATAGAAGCAATACGGGAGGTTCATGCAGGGTGAGGCTTGCTGGCAAACAGACTCTGATATCACAGCTTGACGAAATCTAATGCCTCTGATAAGATGTTTTATTATGCAGGTGTTGAAAAGATATATAATAAGCGATGAAGAATGTAAAAGCATTATTCAAAATATATCAGCATTTTTAGAGAATGAAGACGCTGTTTCTTTTGCCTATATCTATGGTTCATTTATTGAAGAGGATGGTTTTAATGATATAGATATAGCTGTGTATATTGATGAGTCTGTCATTAAAAAGGAGAGTCTGTTTGACTGCCAGCTTGATATGGGGGTTAGGTTTGAAAGCGAATTAAACAGTTACCCTGTAGACTGCAGAATACTAAATATAGCT
>MHEL01000076.1:0-947 GCA_001803815.1 Nitrospirae bacterium RBG_19FT_COMBO_42_15
CAGCCTTGAGATTAAGGAATGTATAGAAGTTCTAAAAGGCAGAGGCCCAAAGGATTTGATTGATATTACTTTGGAGCTTGGCGCATATATGCTTAAATTAGCTGGAAAAGTGAATAATGCGGCTAAAGGCAGGGATATTTTAAAAAGACATTTATCTGACGGCTCTGCCTATGAGAGGTTTAAGGATATGGTCAGGCTGCAGGGCGGAGATGTAAATGTAATAGATAATCCATTGCTGCTTCCTTCTGCAAGATATACTAAGGAGTTGTTAAGTGAAAGAAATGGATATATTTCTAAGATGGATACAGAGGCAATAGGAATTTCATCCTGCATTCTTGGTGCAGGAAGGGAGAAGATTGAAGATAAGATTGATCCTGCAGTCGGCATTGTGGTAGAGAAAAAGATCGGGGATAAAGTAAAAAAAGGCGAAAGACTGGCAGCGTTGCATTATAATGCAGCAGATAGCCTTGCTGAGGCATATAAAAAATTACAGGGCGCTTATTTAATCAGCAGAAAAAGGCCGAATAAGAGAAGGTTAATCAGGCGAGTAATTATTGCATGAGGAATTTTCTTGACAATAAAAATAGCATAATCAATAATTAGGCAAGACTTATCTTTAAAATTCTCCTTTTTTAATCAAAAAACGTAATCTTTTCTTCAGGGAGTTTGCCTGTGGATATTAAAGAGCGGGAGCATGGAATAAGGGTATTCACACTGAGCAGGTTTAACCTTGTAAAGGGAGGAAGGCCTGTCAGGTTCTCAAGAAAGACACAGCAAAGGCCCATTACCCTGCTTAAGGCGCTGATAGCATTGGGAGGCAGGGAGGTAAAAGAAGAGGAATTAACTAATATCTTATGGCCGGAGACGGATGGGGATTCAGCCCATGGGGCATTTGCAGTCAACCTGCACCGTTTGCGCAGGCTCGTTGGAAATGAAAAGGCCGTAAA
>MHEL01000076.1:985-2461 GCA_001803815.1 Nitrospirae bacterium RBG_19FT_COMBO_42_15
GCTATGTTGATGTATGGCTGTTTGAGCGTCTGCTCGGAAAAGCAGACACAGCATTAAAAGGCGGCAGGAAGAATGAGGCAATGCAATTGATTGAAAAAGCAGCTTCAATATATAGTAATCCATTTTTACAGGATGAACATGCTGCGCCATGGGCAGATAAACTTCGCAAGCGGCTGCAGAGTAAATTTATCAGATGTGTAGGAAAGCTCGGGATGTTGTATGAAGAGAAAGACGAATTTGAAAAGGCAATAGATACATTCAGAAAGGCTATTGAGATTGACCCTTTGTCAGAAGGGCTTTACCAGCACCTTATGCAGTGCTATCAGAAGCTCGGCCGCAGGGCAGAGGCGCTGGTGGTCTACAATAACCTAAAAGAAATCCTCTCCACAACTTTCGGTGTAGAACCCTCCTCCCAAACAGCGGCAATTTGCAAAATACTCATCAACAAATAATCACAACAATTTTTTAATCTGTAACCTATCTGTAACCTATCTGTAACTACCTGTCTGATATAATTGCGGCAATTATTAATGGCTACAAAATTGAATTGAACATGGATTAGAAAATCTCCCCTTACCCCTCTTTGCTAAAGAGGGGCATTATTCCTCCCTTTGGAAAAGGGAGGTTAGGAGGGATTTTATAAATCAATGTTGCTATTAAATCGGGGTGGGGAAATCCGTGAGGGAGTTCAATCTTAACAGGAAGCGGCTGAAAGGGATATTTTTATCCCTATGCTTGATTATCATTTCTATTGGCGTCTTGGGCGCTTACGCCCTCCATACCTCCCCTGTCATATCCTTTAACTCAAGCTCTGCCCCGTTTATTAAAGAGCATAGCCTCAATAAGATAGAGGAGATAAAGCTTGACTCTACCTTCTCTCTCCGCCTCCCTGAATTCTTTTTTCCAAAGGATGAGAATAGATGGCAGCAGATGCAGGATGGTGTTTACAAGGCGCTCATTAAGAATAATCCTGTTGCTGTTGAATACACAGAAAGGGGTGGCGCTGTCAGAAATGTTAAAGCCAATGTTGTATATACGCCCCTCATAGATGCAATAAAAGAGACAGGGATTATTTATCTTTCAGCATTAGTATTCATGATAAGCGCCCTCTCGGTTTTCAGGAAACACCGTTCCACAGCAGGCGCAGCCCTTGCCATCTTTCTGCTCTCTGGCAGCCTTTATCTCGTTGCCTCAGCGCCTGTTGTCAGCAGGCAAATAACCCTGCATCCAATTTATTTCAAGATATTCATTAAGTCCATTCATATCTCTGCAGGAGGGATGATTGCCCTTGTCCATTTTGCTTTTGTCTTTCCAAGGCCAAAAAAGATAATAAAGGAATCACCATATTTGCCTTACATAATCTTTTATGGCTACTTTCTGCTTACAACGCTTTTTTATCTCTTTGGCATTACAGCCTTTGGAACCACTTTTCCATTTCTCTTTTTATGGACACTCGCCATGATAGGGGCATTCATC
>MHEL01000076.1:2475-3304 GCA_001803815.1 Nitrospirae bacterium RBG_19FT_COMBO_42_15
AGAGGATGACCCCTTTTTAAAGAAGCAGATATTATTAAGCCTTATTGCCCCTTCAATTGCAGGAGGCGTGTTTATCTTTTTACATCTGCTCCCGGGTGTTCTCGGCAAAACACCCATGGCCTTTACATACTTTGCCCTTTTCTCACTTATTATCCCCTTTTCACTTCCTTCTGCAATGGACAACCTAAAGCTTTATCAGGAGAGGCTTGGGATGGAAAGGGATGCACAGACGGAAAAGGAGCGCACAAGGCAGGAGCTTCACGACAATCTTATAAATGACCTTACAAGCATCAGATTCTTAAGCGAGGCAGCGGGGCTGTCCATATCAAATGAGCCTGAAAAGACGAGGAATAACATAGAGGCTATCAAAGAGATTGCCCTTAGGAACATGCAGGGGCTCAGGGACTTTCTCTGGGCAATTGATATTGAGGGAAAGGGCATGGAAGATTTCCTTTCACATTTTAAGAGCTATACCTCACGGCTCTTTGACTCTCTTGACATAGATATTGGATTCAGGGAGATATATTCATCCAAAACTGCTCTCCTCAGCACCCACATCCGTTTTAATCTCTTTAACATATATAAAGAGGCAATAACAAATATAGTAAAACATTCAATGGCAAAGAATGTAATGGTTGATATCTCTTATAATGAAAAGGCATTTGAGATGAAAATAACTGACGATGGAAAGGGGTTTAATCCTGATAAAAATACAGACAGCTCTTTTGGCATTAAAAACATGAAAAAGAGGGCAGAGGAGATTGGCGGAATACTCAATATCATTACAAAAGAGGGCAAAGGCACAGAAATTTCCCTTGTTTTGCCCCGT
>MHEL01000076.1:3406-3708 GCA_001803815.1 Nitrospirae bacterium RBG_19FT_COMBO_42_15
AAGAGACCTTAGACGGCCTCTCCATGCTGTTAAGCAAGGCAGGGACAATGAAGGTTGCAGGCTGCTACAGGACAGGCGAATCAGCCATTGAGGAGCTGCCTGTGATTAAACCCCATGTTGCATTAATTGACCTTGGGCTTCCGGGGATTTCAGGAACAGAGGTTATAAAAAAATTAAAGGGCCAGATGTCCCTTCTTCAGATGCTTGTGCTTACAGCGCATGAGGACAAGGAGCATCTCTTTGAAGCATTAAAAGCAGGCGCATCAGGATACCTGCTAAAAGACTCTCCGCCTGCAGAGATT
>MHEL01000076.1:3765-9420 GCA_001803815.1 Nitrospirae bacterium RBG_19FT_COMBO_42_15
AGGTATGTAATAGAGTATTTTAATGAGATGGAGCTAAAGAGGCGCAGGATAGAGGCTGTCCTCACACAAAGGGAGAAGGAGATATTAAACGGCATATCTGACGGCCTAACAAACAAGAGGCTTGCAGACAGGCTTTATATAAGTACGCACACAGTCAGAACGCACATAAAAAACATCTATGAAAAACTCCATGTCCACTCAAAGGTGGAAGCAGTAATGAAGGCGAAGAGGGAGGGGATTTTGTAAAAGGGGGAGGGGAAAGGGTGAGGGGGAAAAGATCAGTTTATCTCTTAATGATTATTGCTGTAATCTCGTTTAGAACATCTTTTAAGCAAGGTATGTTTGATTGAACTGTTTTATTTGATGTGTGCTTATGATGAGGGAAAGAAGGAATTTCAGGATGATGAGGCGCATTGTCGTAGCGAAAGAGCATATGAGCTTCTTTGTCCATATAATGGAACCGATATTTATCAATGGATATTTCGTTATGTAATTTATTGGCAAATATTGCAATCTCAAGGATTGAAAAATCTATGAATAGAAGATTGCCTTTTAAATAAACGGTTTCATTTTCCGGGCCAAATTGTTTTTGGATACTTGAGGATAAAATAATGGGGTTTGAGGCAATGGTCTTTTCTATATTTTCAACGAATCTTTGTATCATTGGACAGCGGAGCGGAGTGCGGATTGTGTTTTTTGCCACTGGACAAGGAGTTTTGCAAAGGCATACCAGTCAAAGTAATCTGCCTCATCTCCTATCTGGCCTGCTTCAAACCTTTTTAGAAAGGTTTGGGTGCTGAGATGATATTTTTGCTCAAACTTTTTCAGAGCCTTTTTATAAAAGGCTGCTGCGTTTGAGCACAGTATGTATTCTCTTTTTAGAGAGAATTTGAGTTCATTAGTAATGTTCATAAATTATTTATACACTATGAAACTCAATAAGTCAAGGAGATAGAAAGGAGGTGTGAGGGGAAAAAGGAGAAAGAGGATGAAGGAGGAATTTCCCCTCTATCAAGAGGGGATTAAGGGGTGTGTAACCCCTCTTTGGCAACCTGCCTGTCGGCAGACAGGAGAGGGGCAGGGGGGAGATTTTCTAATCCCTGTCAATTAAATTATGGGACTCTTAATAACACAGTCAACGCAATCAATATTATTAACTTTTTAAGGAGGGTTTTAAAATGAAAAGGATGTGGGGAGTAAAAAAGATTTTTAGTTTTATGTTTCTTGCTTTAATGGTTTCTGTATTATTAGCCGCCTGCGGAGGAGGCGGGGGTAGTGATGGAGGCGGCGGAGGAGGTAATAACAATCAAATACCGCCGCCAGCCACAGGAACAATTTCTGGCAGCGTAAGCGGTACAACCGTTGTTGCTGTGAATGACGCTGGTAACATTGTTGCCAGCGATGACAGCTCAGGCAAGACGCCAGATGCCTTTGGCAATTATCCCTTTACCCTTACAGGAATACCTACTGGCGTCAACATAAGGGTCTTTCTTATAACTGCCAGCGGTGTCTATCCAATGTATTTTGACAGCAATGATGCTGATACCATACCTGACACCAATGTCTTTTCTCTGACCACTGCTGCTACCATTAGCCTTGGGTATGTTAACACAAATGATGCCACCCAGTCCGGCAAGGCAATTCCAGCTAATAACCCTATAAATACAACAGGGGTAAGTTCCAGTTCGGAAAACACCAATATACCTGTCAGCATTACCAATCCTTCCCCTCCAACTGGCGCTTCACTAAGTCAGTTAATAAATGACGGCCTTGATGCCTTAAACAATGGTTGGATAATCAAGGCAAGAAACTATTTTAAGGCTGCAGTAGAAGGGCTTAGCGGCGGTGAGAATCAGAATGACGCAGATACATCAAGATTCTTTTATGCACTTACAAGGGTGATTGCTCTTGGTTTTGATAATTATTCAGACGGGAATTCAACTGATATGAACCGAATGGCTGACATTCTGGATAGATTTGGATGTGATACCAGTATGTCAAAACGCTCAAACCTTAGCGCTATTTCATGCCCTGACCCCAATAAAAGTATTCCTGTGCCAATGCCAAATGACTCTCCAACAGTAAATGAACTTGGGGGCTTTATTAATATTATAGTCAGGCCAGAGATTGAAGGGGCTTTGAGTAACCTCAATAGTGTATCTTCTTCATTTAATAAGGCATGGATATTTGATGGCAATAGTGTTGAGTCTGATTATGGTGATGTCTTGATGATAAGAGCATTATCAAAGGGTTTGTTAGCAAATATTGACATTGGGAATGCCCTTAATATTAATGCGGATATAGACGCAGAAAATAATTATACAAATAATAATATACAGCAATTTCTTGCCAATAATCTAAATTTCCTCACCTTGGGGGCGAATCCTTCGCCACTACTTGCATCTGCTAAAACACAGCTAAATAGTGGATTGGATGACATGACCAGCGCCATTAATTTTATAAGGACTGAAACAGATAGCCAGAATAATGATTTTATTAACCTCGGTAATAATACGCCACCAGAAATAGATGAGGCGCTATCGGATATTGCAGATGCAAAGGCATCTATGGATGGGGCTACCGTGATGCAAGATAATGATAGCATAAGTAATAATGAGTTTATTCTTGATATGAGTCCTTTTTTTGGAGGGCTAATAAACCCAAGGCCCCTTTTGCCGCTCTTTACAGGTAATACGCCGGGAATGTTTCCTGATGTCACACTCAACGGCGTTCTGCCTAATGCACCAAATAATAATGTAAATATCAATGAGGATATAAATCCGGCTGATGGCATCCCGGATATCCTACAGTAGGAATTCGGAAGGCGCCCGGTTCTTTACGGGCGCCTATCCTTTTTAATAATATGATGACTCGTTCTTTTATTATAAAGGTTTTTTTAATATTAATTTCATGCCTTGCATCTGGCGCTCTAATATGGAGTTTGGTCCAGAAAAAAGGGACACTTAAACCTGCTGAGGGAATTAAAGAGGGAATTAGTTATCCATTAAGTATAAAGGGCATATCTTCAAGCAGCTATGACAGCAATGGCAGGCTTCTGATGCAAATAAAGGCAGATGAAATTAAGGTAAATCCGAGAAGGTTCTTTGTCTTCAATATAAAATCTATAAATGAGGTTACTATTACAAATGTCAAAGCAGCGTTTTATTTTTATGAAGATAAAACTCAAACAGATGTAAATAAGCCTCAAACAGATGTAGACCTTCTTAAACTTTACGAGGGGGTTATACATCAGAAAAAGGGTGATGCTGTACCCAAGGAATTTGGACGTATAACACGAGGCGTTATAAATGGTTTTACCCTTGAAATATATAGGAGAGAAAAGTTATCCGTAATTGTAAAGGCAAATGAAGGTGAAATTGATTTCAGAAAAAAGATTGTAGAAATGAAAGATGTCCATTTAGAAGAGGTGCTATCAAAGAAGATTATTAAAAGCAATTTTGCTGTATGGGACAATAAAGAGAAGTTTTTTAAGATACCCGGCGAATACATAGCTGCAACCCCAAAAGGAAGCGCAAAGGCTCAGGGCTTAAAGGTTGACCTGAACTTTAAGGTGGAAAAATTGAATTGATGAGATAGGGAGCTTTTCTATTTTTAAAATATTTGCGAAATTAATCATTGAAGCGCCCCTTGCTAAAAGACGAGGGACGAGTTTTTAAAAGAGGTGTCATGGGGAAAGAGGTTGAAGCTGAAATAAAGAAATAAAATGGAGAGTGTAATGGTAATGCATCTATTACTATACATTCTCAAGTGGCAGCAGCTTCAAGTTAGATATACGATTAAAATGTCTGACATTTCGTGTAAGGAGAGGAAGTTTATGAGCTTCACAAATACCGGCAATAAGGGCGTCTTTGACGCCTATGTCCAATCCCTTGCTTGTAAGGGAATAGTGAAGGGCAGCGGCTTTGTTTGCAGCAGCCTCATCAAAGGGAAGAACAGTAACATAGGTCAGAAGCCTGTTTATGAGGTTTGCCTTGCCGCTTTTCTGAACGCCATACAAAAGCTCATATACTGTTATGGAGGTTACATGGAGATGATATTTGAGATATGCCCTTTTCAAAAGCTCAGCGCCGGGCTGCCTCTTTCTAAGATAGTCAATAATGATGTCTGTGTCTACAACGACTTTAGGGGCTTCCACCTTTTCCATTTTTTATTAAGTTCCTTAATAGGCCCTTCAATATCAATGTCTTTAAGTGCGCCTTCAAGGGCAAGAAAACCGTTCTTTTCCTTTGTGATGATGAGGGAGTCTTTATGTACTTTTATGTCTACATTTTCTCCCTCCTCAATCCTTAGTTTAGCAAGGAGGTTTTCAGGAATGGTGATATAGTCTTTTTTTGATTTTTTAATTGTAAGCATGACTAAAACCTTTATTTTAAAAATATTATACCACAGCGTATAAAGGAGGTCAAAGCAAATTTGAAACTTTAGTTATTGTGAGGGAGAAAGGAGGGGTGAGGGGAGAAAAGAAAATGTAGGGGCAGGCCTATGTGATTTCCAATGGCAGCTTTTTGTTTTATCTTGATGTTCTAATGCGATGGCGGCCGGGTTCAATGACAATAAAACAATTTTTAAAATTGTCATTTGAGTGTTCATTTAAAAATCGCGAGAGTTCTTCATGAACAGAATTTAAAGTATCTGGTGCAATACGCAAAAGAATAATGCCAGAGGAGTTGATATGAGTGACAAAGGTTAGGGCGCCGAAATCTTTATCCCTTGTTATGAGGATGCGTTGGTCTTTGGCGGCTCGTTGAAGAATTTCATTGTCAGAAGCGCGCTCAAAGCCGATGTCTTTTGCCCTTATAACATTGTGCCCAAGATTTTTCAGGTAATTAATGGTTGACTGATAAACATCCTGATCTGTTAAGAATTGCATGTTTAGCTACTTTGCGGCAAGATGGATTTCTTCGGATTTTACAATATCAGTGGCATACTGAATACATGCTTTTATATCTTCAATGGTCAGGTCAGAATAATAGTTTTCTATAATTTCATTGAATGATGTCCCTGCTTGCACAAGTTCAAGGACGCAATAGACAGGTATTCTTGTGCCGGCAAGGCAGGGTTTTCCAAAATGAACATTTGGGTCAATAATTATGGCTTTTGCTGGCATCTGAAAACTCCTTTGGCCTTAATTTATGGATAGAGAGGGTATTTGTCATGTTATTAGGTGTATGCCCTATGTTTTTCATTATACCACAGCGCATAAGTGAGGTCAAAGCAATTTTGATTCTTAATTCGTTTTTTCCCTCTCCCCTTGCGGGAGAGGGCAGGGTGAGGGGGAAAAAGAATATGAATGTAGGTGCAGAGGATAAAACTGCAATAGAGGAAGAATGCTGTAAAAAGGATTACACAAATTCAGCAGGAGTCAATATCTTTATGGGTGTCTTTTCTTTAAAATGTTTTGTGTTCCATGTGATAAAGGAATCAATGCCTTGGTTTGCCTCTAAAGTCCATAGTATTACTGCATCTCCAAGGCGGATGCCTCTTTGGATTCTGGAAAAACATTCAGAAACAAGCGCCGCCCAGAAGTCTTTGGCGCTGTCATATCTGGGGTCATTATGAAAAATGTGATAAACTGCAAGGACATCGGTATCAATGGCGATCATAGCAGAATTTATTTTCTAACTGCCTCCATTA
>MHEL01000077.1:0-4025 GCA_001803815.1 Nitrospirae bacterium RBG_19FT_COMBO_42_15
GGTCACAGCAGGGAGATGGACTATAATATTGTGCCTGCGGGTATCTTTACCATGCCGGAGATTGGGAGCGTCGGTTTAAGAGAAAAACAGGCAAAAGATAAGGGAATTGACATTAAAGTCGGCAGGTTTCAGTTCAGAGGGCTTGGAAAGGCGCATGCAATGGGCGAGATTGCAGGCATGGCAAAGATTATAGCAGATGCAAAGACAGACAAGGTTTTGGGCCTCCATATAATAGGCGCCCATGCCGCAGATTTAGTGCATGAGGGTGCAGTAGCAATGAAACTCGGCGCCACAGCAAAGGATATAGGGAATACAATTCATGCCCATCCTACCCTCTCAGAGGCTATAATGGAGGCGTCAGAAGACCTGCACAAGATTGCGATTCATCTGCCAAAGGCTTAAAAAACAAAAAAATCCAAAAACACTTGACAACAGAATAGAATGGTCTTAATATAATACTTCTAAATTATAAGAGGGAGGGAAGATTTTAGTTCTTTGAGGGGTCAGGGAAATAAAATTGTTTTGAAAAGTTACAACAAGGTCTCTTAGATATTTTTTAGAAACTACAACTCCTATTGAATTTGCTAACCCCTGAACTACTTTTTTTCCCAAAAAAATAAAAAAGATAATACTTACTGCAGAGAGCGCCTGGATTACCGCTCAGAGACTCTGCGGGAATGACACTTATGTTTGTTTTATAAAACGCGGATTGAGTCATTGCGAGCGAAGCGAAGCAATCTTAGCATTGAGATTGCTTCGGGCTGCCGCCCTCGCAATGACGGCTTTCTTACTTATGTTGTTAACAATAATAAGCTTATGAAAGGAGGTGAGGGGGTCCCTCGCTTGGCTGGCCGGTGTTAAATTGTTGATAGGTATGAAACGAGCAAGGCGAGGCTGTGGGAGCTGCAGAAAAAGAGTCATGCATTTATAATCTGATAATCAAAAGGGGGCAGGGTCCCCAAATACCAAAGAAAAGGAGGAAAGTATTATTATGGAGAAAAAAAGAGTCTTTAGAATGGCAATCATGGCGCTGCTTCTTTTTGCCTTTATTGCTATTCCCATGGTTGTTATGGCAGCAGGCAATGCTGCAGAGGGTGAAAAGCTTGTCCACGGCAGACCTGTTGCGAATTGTGTGGGATGCCATCACTTTCCGAATATTGTTATGCCGAGCACCATTGCTCCTGATTTAGTGGATCTGATGAATAATTCATATACAGAAAAGGACAGGGAGAAATTAAGGCAGATTGTAGCTGATGCGAATAAATTCTTCCCAGACACAATGATGCCCTCTTACGGGAAGGGCAAGCTTTTAATTGATAAGAAAAAGGGAGAAGACAAGCTGTCTCCCGAAGAGCAGAAGAAGCTGATTGAGAAGAGGATTGATGATATCGTAGAGTTTCTTTACAGCTTAAAGAAAAAATAAAAGGAGGAGTATAAGAAATGAGGGAAAATATTAAACTTTCAAGGAGAGGCTTTATCAAGGCTACAGGCGCTGCATGCACAGCAGTCCTGATGGCAGGCGCCTTGCCCGGTTTTCTTAAGCCGGTTATGGCAGCAGAGGAGCAAATAGACATTAAGGATGCCCTTAAGAAATTATTCGGCGATAAAAAGATAGAGACAGGCCATGTTGATTTGGATGTGCCGATAATCGCAGAAAACGGCGCTGTTGTTCCGGTAACCGTTACATCCGACCTGCCAATGGCTGCAGGCGATTATGTGAAGAATATTTATGTCTTCTCAGAGGGCAATTTAAATCCTTTTGTTGCAAAGGTAGGACTGACATCTGCCAATGGAAAGGCAGAGATTGCAACAAGGATTAAGATGAGGAAGACCTCAAATGTCCGCGCAGTAGTAGAGACAAGCAAAGGGAATCTTTATCAAAATATGAAAGAGGTAAAGGTTACTGTCGGCGGCTGCGGAGGGTAAGAAGAAAATATAGGTCCTCTATGTCATATAAGACCTATTGTCATTAATGATTTGAAAATTTAGAAATAGGAGGAAACAAATGGCTGAAATAGGCAAGATAATGATAAAGGTGCCCGGCGCAATTAAGAAGGGCGATGTAATTCCTGTAAAGGCAATGGTTGTTCATCCAATGGAAACAGGACAGAGGAAGGACAGCAAAACACAAAATCTAATCCCTGAGCATTACATCAATGATGTAAAGGTATATTATGGAAGCGACATGGTAACGAGCATGGAGTGGGGGATTGCTGTGAGCACAAACCCCTTTATAACCTTTTATTTAAAGGCTGATAAGGCAGCGCCGCTAAAGATGGTCTTTAAGGATAATAAAGGCGCTTCATTTGAGCAGACGGTTCAGGTTAATCCGCAATAAAAAAATAAAGATAAATGGAGGTGAATAAAGATGAAAAAGATTCTGGTGTTATTTTTATTGGCAGCGCCATTAATTATATCATGCACTTCTTCCACTACCTCGCAAAAAAAAGCTGAGGATGAAAAGGGCGTGAAGGAGTATGCAATGGCTGTTGATGTAAAGAAGTTTGAAGAGGATTACGCAAAGGTTCACGGCAATGAGCTTAAAAAGATGGCAGAGGATGGCAATCCTGGTGAATTTATTGTTGAGGATGGAAGGGCGCTGTTTCACAAGGTTGACGGCAGCGCCGGCAAATCATGTGCAAGCTGCCACGGAGAGAACGGGGCAAAAAACCTTAAGGGGATTTCAGTCTCCTATCCAAAATATGACGCTAATATAAAGGGCGTCCTCACCCTTCCGGTGCAGATAAATATGTGCCGTGACAAGAATATGGGCGTGGCAAAAGAGAAATCATGGAAATATGGAAAGGCAGAAATAACAGCCGTTGAATTGTTTGTTAAATCACTTTCTAATGGCATGCCTATAAATGTAAAGATAGATGGGCCTGCGAGCAAATTCTATGAGGCAGGAAAGAAGAACTTTTATGGAAAATTGGGAGAGTGGAACTGGAACTGCGCCCAGTGCCATGTAAAATATGCAGGCCGTTATTCAAGGCAGGAATACCTTCCGCCAGCGCCTCTTCTTGCAGACCACTGGCCGTCATTCAGGTTAGACTGGGGTAAGCAGGCAGGCATGCATACACGCACTATTCAGGAGAGATTTAAGGGCTGCATCAAGAATATGAGGGTGTCTGATGATAAAATCCCTGACTTTGAGACTGAATATATGCGCAATCTTGAGTTATATGTAATGGCTCAGGCGAATGGAAGGCTCCAGCAGGCGCCGGGCTTCAGACGGTAAGATACTGTAACATGATTAGTTTTGCACTTTTTGTCATTTCTGTATGTCTGTATTAGAAATTCCGTAGGGGCGAACGGCCGTTCGCCCCTACATTACATAATAATTCTGGATTCCCGCTCAAAAACATTGCGGGAATGACATAGCAGAAATGGATAGAACTATTTAGATACAACACGATACGGAGGTTTAAATTAGATGGCTCTTACAAGAAGGGAATTCCTCTATATGGCTGCGCTCGCTGCAGGGACTACTGCTTTGCCTGCAGGGGCTTTTGCAAAGAATCTGAATCAGGAGAATCTGTTCAAATTTGACGCCAAGGGGAATATCACAATACTGCACACAACAGACATCCATGCGCAGCTTATCCCGATGTATTACAGGGAGCCTGATGTTAACATAGGTGTAGGCGACAATAAGGGGCAGCCCCCCCACCTTACTGGCAGGGACCTGCTGAATTATTACGGCTACAAGCCCAATACCCTTGAGGCCTATTCATATACAAACGACAACTTCACAGAGCTTGCAAAAAAATATGGAAAGGTTGGAGGGGTCAGCCATATAGCCTCTATGATTAAGAGGGTAAAGGCTGAAAGGCATGGGAAGGTTCTGTATATAGACGGAGGAGACACCCTTCAAGGCTCTGCAACAGCGCTCTGGAGCAGGGGAGAAGACATGGTCCGGGTCTTTAACCAACTCGGCTGTGAGCTAATGACAGGCCACTGGGAATTTACATATCCTGAAGAGAGGGTTTTGGAGCTTATAAAGATGATGAATTTTCCCTTTGTTG
>MHEL01000077.1:4117-6378 GCA_001803815.1 Nitrospirae bacterium RBG_19FT_COMBO_42_15
CCGAGGAGATTTATTCCGAACTGGTCATTTGGCATCAAGGACGAAAACATGCAGAAGGTTGTGGATGAGGTCAGAGCAAAGAAAGTTGACCTTGTTATTGTCCTATCCCACAATGGCTGTGATGTGGATAAAAAGATGGCAAGCAGGGTAAAGGGGATTGATGTAATCTTCGGAGGACATACACATGACGGAATACCAAAGCCAATAGTTGTTGGCAAGACCCTTGTAATAAACACAGGCTGTTATGGAAAGTTCATCTCGCGGATGGACATTGAGGTTAAGAACAAGAAGATGGTTGATTACTCCTTCAGGCTCATTCCTGTAATGTCCGGAATGATAGAGCCTGACCCTGAAATGTCAAAGCTCGTAGATGATATAAGAGGACCTCATAAGGCAAAGCTTGACGAGGTCTTGGGTCATACAGAGACTGTGCTATATAGAAGAGGGAATTTAGACGGCACCTTTGACGACCTTATATGCGAGGCATTAATTGACCACTATGATGCAGATTTCGCCTTTTCACCGGGCTTCAGATGGGGAAGGACAATTCTGCCGGGGCCGATTACAGCAGATGATGTCTATTCACAGACTGCCCTTACATATCCAAACACATATAAGACAAAGATAAAAGGCAGCGATCTGAAGGACATAATGGAAGACATAGGAGACAATATCTTTAACCCAGACCCGTATAAACAGCAGGGCGGGGATATGGTAAGGACAGCAGGCATGAGCTTTACCATTAAGGTGAATGAAAAGATCGGCAACAGGATACAAAACCTAAAGATCCGCGGCAAGGATGTGCATCCTGATAAAGAGTACACTATGACAGCATGGGCATCAGTGCAGGAGCAGCCGGGGCCGCCTGTTTATGACATTGTCATCAATTACATCAAAAAGAAGAAGACCATAAAGGTAAAACACGACAGGCCAGAGATGATATATTAATCTATTTTGACAGGGGCGTATAATTATACTATACACCCCTGTCAAAAATTGTTTATAATATCTATATGATACAGAAACTAACAGGCATAATTTTATTTTTTTATTTATTTTTATTATCTGGAATTATCCATGCAGAAGAGGTTACGCTCCCTTATAAGGGTATTACCCTCAATGCCAATTTAGAGTTCAGTCAGAACAAATCCATTACAGATGGTGTGATTCTTATTGTCCACGGCACATTGGGCCACAAGGGAATGGAGATTACATCAACCCTTCAGCAACTGCTTAAAGATAACGGCCTGAATACACTTGCCATAAACCTCAGTTATAATATTGACAACCGCAGCGGCATGTATGACTGCAAGAATCTGCACAAGCATAAACATACTGACGCCATATCTGAGATTGGGGCGTGGATTGACTGGCTGAAAAAGAGAGGCGTAAAGGAGATAGTCCTGATGGGACATTCAAGGGGAGGCAATCAGGCTGCATGGTTTGCATCACAGAATAATGACCCTGCAATTAAATCAGTAATACTCGTTGCCCCTATGACATGGGATGAAAAAGCCGTTTCTAAGAGTTACAAAGAAAGATACAAAAAAGAGCTCCAACCATTATTGGAAAAGGCGCAAAAGCTGATTAAATCAGGCAAAGGCGATACTGTGCTTACGCACACTGATTTCCTTTACTGCGAAGACACATCAGTTACAGCAGAGGCATTTGTCAGCTATTATGCGCCTGACAAAAAAATGGATACACCATTTCTAATACCGCAAATTAAGAGGCCTGTTTTTCTTGCCTTGGCAAAAAATGATGCAATAATGCCTGACCTTATTGAAAAGGCGTCTGTCCTGGCTAATGTCAAGACAGTGCACATAAAGGTATTTGAGATGGCTGACCATTTTTTCCGCGACCTTAATGCTGAGGAATTGGCTGATGAGATTGCCGGGTTTTTGAGGCGTTAAGATTCTATAATGCCTTTGTATTATATGAAACAAAATTTACGAAATTTGATTATTATAATGGAGGAACAATGGAAATAGGAAAGACAAAGACAACCATTGGTTTTGCCCTGATTATAGGGGCTTTTATAGGGGTATTATGTTTAATATTGAAAGTTAAAGGTTATGCGTCAATGGATGTAGGAACATTGTCAGATGAGCAGATAACCGCTATTAAAGGGTCAATAAATACAATGGTCATACTATCAGGCTTTTTAATCGGCGGCCTGATGGGCGCTGTGGTTCAGAGGTCAACATTCTGCATTGCCGCAGCCTGCCACAATATTGTAACAACAAATGATCTGACGCAGA
>MHEL01000078.1:0-2092 GCA_001803815.1 Nitrospirae bacterium RBG_19FT_COMBO_42_15
GCTCTTCACATCAGATAGCAGCAAAGACATTTAATGCCTCTGGACTTCCTTCATCAGATGTCAATTTTGCAGGAAAGCAGATGACTACTGTTGGCTGCTTATCCTGCCATGATACACACACCATTCAGGGCGCTGAAAGACTTTTAAGAGATGCTGTAGATTCTGCCGCATACACTGCAGGAGGAAACTCTATTGCTGGAAGCAAAGCCTCATCAGCAATAGAAAATGTATGTTTCAGGTGCCATTCAAGGGCGTCTGCATCTCTATCTACGCCTCATGGCTTAATGGATAATAATGCAGCGCCTCCGCCTGATATATGGTCGCAATTTAACAAGGCATCAAGGATGCCTGTTGCAGACACCGCGAGTCAGGGAAATCATGTGCCTGTATTTACACTGTCGCAGCCTGCGGATACGAACATACCTATAGGTTACAATCCTCAGACAGACTTTGAGAAGGCGCTGGTGGGCGTGGTAGGAGCGCCTTCATCTATATATAAGCATGTGGAATGTACTGACTGCCATAACCCGCATAGGGTTACAAGCAATTCCAGCGCATCGCTGAGCGGTATAGACAGGCTTGCCGGCATGAGAGGCATAAGGGCTGACGGCACAATCATGCAAAGTATCTCTGTAAGCGGCACAACAGGGACATACAGGAATATGGTGGAGATACCTGAGGTATGTTTCAGGTGTCATGGTGATACATACGATACTTTCATACCAACATTTTATAACAGCTATTTAAAATGCCTGAATCAGGGGTGCACTACAACTGGGCAGGTAAGCGAGCCTACACGCACTACTGCGGGCAATCCTGCGTCAGGCAATACACATGGCAGCAGCAAAAGAAAAGAGTTTAACCCGAATACGCCGAATGCAAACACAGGACAGAATTTTAACAGCGCATTTCATCCTGTAGCAGCAACTGGCCATAATACCACTGCCATCTTTGCACCCGGAACAACCGCGCTTCTTGGCGGCCTTAACAGGACAAAGACAATAAACTGCACAGACTGCCACAACACAGAGGCGCTTGGCGCAGGCACATTCAGCGGCACAACAGCAACGGCAACATTTCCCGGGCCGATTACTCAAAGCAGTCTGAGGAGCTATGTTGAAGCAGCTCCAGCAAGGACACTGAGCGATGTAAACCCTGCATCAACACACAACTTTGTCGGTCTATCTGCCACAGAGGCAAAAGGCCCTCATGGCTCTAACAACAACAGGCTGCTCAGGGCAAATTATAATACAACACTGACTGCTGCCGGCTCAATTTCAGCAGCCAATCCAGCAGGCAATTTCCCATTTACATCCTTTAATGCAGGCAACTTTGCCCTCTGCTTCCAGTGCCATAATGTTCAGGCATTTACAGATTCAGACGGTGTTGTTGGCGGCAATCAATTGACTAATTTTAGATTAACAGTCGGTGGTCCCTTCGGCAACCTGAATCTCCATGCAGTGCATCTTGCAAATACAGCCTTTGGCGGACCGTGGAGCCTTGGCGTTGGCGCTTATACTGCCTGCGCCAACTGTCATTATAATGTCCATTCAAATGTAGACGCAGCAAACACAGAATATGTCGGCGGCGGAACCCTGCGGCCAGATGGCGCAACAAGGCTTATAAACTTCTCCCCAATAATTCAAAGATATAGCTATTCAAAGCCTGCATGGTATTATTCGGGTACTGTAATGAGATGCGATTTAAGATGCCATGGCAACAGCATTATGGGCTCAGGCTTTGGAGGAGGAGGAGGCGGCGGCGGCGGCTTTGGAGGCGGCGGTGTAAATGCGCAGTATAATTATTATGCTAATCAGTAGGTAAATTATGATTACAAAAATATTAATATCCATTCTATTATTGCATGGTTTTTTCTTTCCAGTCAGCGCAGAGGCATATTATCTCTATGTAACTGACGGGTACCAGAATAAGCTTGTGGTGATAGACTCAGCAGCAGTTAAAAATGTTAAAGAGATAGCAGCAGAAAACAGCCCCTTTGACGTAATAAACATGGAAAAGGATGGCAGGGAATTAATCATCCTCAGCTTTGCAAACAACAAAGGGATATGGATAATAGACCCAGTTACATATA
>MHEL01000078.1:2286-5197 GCA_001803815.1 Nitrospirae bacterium RBG_19FT_COMBO_42_15
TAACAAATATGGCATCTAAAGACATTACTGTTATCAAATCAGATAGCGATGTTGTTGAGAAGACGATTTCTTTTAACGGCCTGCCGAATGCTATTGCCATCAGCCCTGATGGCATATATATATATGTTACAGATGAGGAGAGTTACAAATTATTTATAATTGACAGCAAATCTGAAAAGACTGTTAAGGAGCTGCTTATCGGCATTGCGCCAAGGGGAATCACAATAACATCCGATGGGAAATATATCTATGTAAGCAATCTGGATTCCTTTAGCGTAACTGCTATTGATGCTAACAAAATGGAGGTAATTGCAAATATACCTGTATCCTCCCTGCCATGGGGAATAACCTCAAGCCCTGACAGCAAGAGGATCTTTGTATGCAACTATTATGAAAACAGCATCTCTGTAATAGACACATCAACCAACAAAGAAATTGAGAGAATAAACGGGGCTGTCTTTCCAACAAAGATTGCGGTATCCAGAGGAAAATAGGATGCGATTTATAAAAAAAGGGTACATATCATTTTTTATATTATTATCTTTATGTCTTGTTGAATACGCACAGGCAAAGGAATATCTTTATGTAACCCATGAGAAGAGAGATATTGTCTCTGTTATAGATATCAAGGAAAAGAAGGTAGTGAAGAAGATTGCTGTTGGGAAAGGACCTACAGACATCTCCTTTTATCCTGAAAAAAAACTGATTGCTGTAAGCCACAAGGGTGAATCATCAGAGTTTGTCTGGCTTATTGACAGCGCCACCTATAAGTCAAAACAAAAAGCCTTGTCAGCAATAACAAGACACAGGGAAAGAGGACGGAGCTATCTGCAATTTAATGATAATTATACAAAACTGTATGCGATAGATGATGAAAATAATCATTTGGAGATATTTGACACTAAGGATTGGAAGCCTGCAAGAAAGGTTAATCTTGATTTAAAGCCAATGGCTATAACATTTTCGCCTGCAAATAAGGAGGCGTATATGCCTGTGCTTTACAAAGGGATAGTACATGTCCTTGATTTAGAAAATGATGCCATAAAGGATAACATGATAATTGATGGAGCGCCTTCTGATGTTGCAGTAAGCAGTGATGGAAAGAAGCTTTATATCTCTGATATAGCCAACAGTAGGGTTGTTGTTATGGATAGAGGCATAAAAAAGGCTGTTAAAAGTATTATTGTCGGTAACCAGCCTCACAGACTTCTTCTGAGCCCTGATGGTAAAATACTTTATGTGGCAAATTATTATTCAAACAATATAAGCGTAATTGATACCGAAAGGATGGAGCCAATTGCCCTTATACCAGCAGGGATATTGCCCTTTGATATGGCGTTAAGCGATGACGGCAGATGGCTCTTTTCATCTAACTATGATGAAGCAAGTATTTCAATAATAGACACAAAAACAAATAGAGTAGCAGAAAAGATCCTTGTGGAGATTTATCCATCAAGGATTGAATTTGCCTCTTTCTAAAAATTGAAACCTTAATCCTCTATATCTCCCTTTGATAAATGGGAAATAAAAGGCGGATTATTTTTAACAGGGGGTTAGTGTCATGAAAAAGAACCTTTTTTTATTAATAACAATCTTACCCTTCTTATACATTAATGCTGCTCTTTCTGCTGTCGGCGATTTGGGAGATGAAAATATAGCCTATACAAAACACAACCTTTCTTCCTTCTGGCCTTCAGGCGCAGGGGTGGACACAAGAACTGTTAAATCACCTACACAAACAGAGATATGTGTTTTCTGCCACACCCCTCATGGAAGCACGCTTGATGACTTAGGAGGCGGTGTTAAAGCGCCTCTCTGGAATAGAAAACTATCTACTTCAAGCTATTTTTTATACGATGAGGTCTGGTCTCCTACACTTGATGCATACAGGGTAAATGTAAAACCGACTGCGCCAACAGGATATTCCAAGCTCTGCCTTTCATGTCATGACGGAACGCTTGCAATAAGCAATGTTTATAATGCGCCCGGCTCAGGCGGATATTCTTCAGCAGGAACAAGCGCTATTCCTCTTTCAGGCACAGATACTGGCGGCACAATGCCTGTTGGAGGAGGCAGATACACAGGAGACACAAGGCTAATAGGAACAAATCTTAGCAATGACCATCCTGTATCATTTATATTTGATACGAATCTGTACAATGCAGACAAGGAGCTTGCAACTCCGTCTACAGTAGTAGACCCTGTAACAAACAAGACACTTTTATACTCAGGGGCTGCTTCAACAAGAAACAATGTTCAATGCACATCATGCCACAATCCGCATACAACATATCAAAAATTCTTAAGGATGAGCAGATGGCAGACAGGCAGCACAGCAGCAACAAGGCAGATATGCTTAAACTGCCATAACAAACCGGGCTGGACAGGCTCCTCACATCAGATAGCAACAAAAACCTTTAATGCAACTGTTCCTGCATCAAACGCAGGGCTTGAGGGGAGGCAGATGACACAAGCTGGCTGTCTTGCCTGTCATGATACACACACCA
The DNA here is from genome assembly GCA_001803815.1 of Nitrospirae bacterium RBG_19FT_COMBO_42_15. Classification (GTDB taxonomy): domain Bacteria; phylum Nitrospirota; class CAKKRA01; order 9FT-COMBO-42-15; family 9FT-COMBO-42-15; genus 9FT-COMBO-42-15. The sequence goes on from MHEL01000078.1 coordinate 4,794, forward strand.
TACAGGGTGCGGAAAGACTATTGCGTGATGCAGTTGATTCTTCCACATTTACAGCAGGCGGAAATTCTGTATCAGGAAATAAAACTTCATCTGCAATAGAAAATATATGTTTCAGGTGCCATTCAAGGTCATCAGCCTCTTTATCCACGCCTCATGGATTGATGGATAGCAATGCACAGCAGCCAAAGGATATATGGTCCCAATTCAACAAGACATCAAGGATGCCTATCGCAGACACCGCATCTCAGGGCAACCATCAGCCTGTATTTACCTTTTCTCAGCCTACTGATGCGACTATACCGACAGGAGACCCGAAGACGAACTATGAGAGGGCGCTATTGGGTGTAGTCGGCGCGCCTTCATCTGCCTATAAGCATGTGGAGTGCACCGACTGCCACAACCCT
>MHEL01000079.1:0-2913 GCA_001803815.1 Nitrospirae bacterium RBG_19FT_COMBO_42_15
CAGCCATGTCTCCAAGATAGTCGGCAAGATGCACCCTGCTGATATTGCGCGGCTGATAAACGAGGTAGAGAAAAAAGACAGGTTTGTAATATTTGAGTTGATTCATGACATAAAGATCAAGGCAGCAACCATTGTTGAGATAGAAGAAAAGTCAATGATGGAGATGCTGAGTGAGATGCCCCTTGACGAGATTTTTGCCATCCTCCATGAGGTGCCATCTGATAAGAGGGCAGACATAATAGGCAAGATGCCTGAGGACAGGGCAAAAGAGCTCCTAAATATGATGAAGATTGAGGACTCAAAGGAGATTAAGGGGCTTTTAAAATACGAGGAGGAGACTGCAGGCGGTATAATGACCCCGCAGTTCTTTGCCCTATCTGAAAACACCACTGTTCAGCAGGCGATAAAGGCGCTTCAAAAGGCTAAAGATGTGGAGATGGTCTTTTATATCTATGTAACAGATGACAAGGGAAGGCTTGTCGGCGTTATTTCATTAAGACAACTTTTGCTGGTTTCTCCAAGAAAGCTTTTAAAAGACATAATGGTAAGGGATGTAATGAGTGTTACAGCAGATATGGATCAGGAAGAGGTTGCAAGAAAGGTGGCGAGGTACAATATCCTTGCCATACCTGTTGTTGACAAAGAGAATAGATTAGTCGGTATCATTACAGTTGATGATATTATTGATGTTATCAAGGAAGAGGCTACAGAGGATATCTATAAGATGGCAGGACTTAATTTAGACGAGCGCGCGCTTGATCCTGCCTTCCGCTCTATAAGAAGAAGGCTTCCATGGCTGTATGTTAATCTTATTACAGCAATCCTTGCTGCAAGCGTTGTTGGTTTGTTTACAAATACAATACAGACATATGCAATACTTGCTGCCTACATGCCCATTGTTGCCGGCATGGGCGGCAATGCGGCAACCCAGACACTTGCAGTGATTATACGCGGTATAGCCTTAGGCGAGCTTAGTCTGGATAATGCAAGAAAGGTGCTTTTAAAAGAGACTACTGTTGGTTTTATAAACGGAGTTGCAACAGGGGTTGTAATGGCAGGGATTGCATATCTGTGGAACGGAAATTATATGCTTGGCGTTGCAATCGGGCTAGCAATGATTATAAATCTTTTTGTGGCAGGCCTTGCAGGCACGCTTATGCCATTTATCTTAAGGGCTTTTAAAGTTGACCCTGCGGTTGCATCCAGCGTATTTGTTACTACATTTACTGATATATCAGGCTTCTTTTCCTTCCTTGGAATTGCAACATTATTAATCCGTCATATAGCAGTCTAATATGCCATTACATAAGACAGAGGCAGTTGTAATACATACAATCAAGCTTGGCGAGGCAGACAAGATTGTTACGCTCTTTACAAAAGAGCTCGGCAAGATAAAGGCTGTTGCAAAAGGCGCAAGGAGGATAAAGAGCAGGTTTGGAAGCTCCTTTGAGCCGTTCACGCAGATAAACACTACACTATTTGAAAAAGGCAATTACAACCTTCTAAGAATAAGACAGGCAGATATAATCCAGTCATATTTTCACATCAGAGAGGATTTTGAAAAGATAAGTTATGGCCTATATTTTTTAGAACTAATAGATAAATTTCTTTTAGAGCGGGACGTAAACAAAGGGATATTCTCTTTTTTAATAGATACACTAAGTCATCTTAATAACAATGATGAGCTAAAAAGACTTTTTGTTATATTCGGTATTAAGTTCCTAAAGCTCTCTGGCTATCAATACAGGTTTGACAAGTGTATTTCCTGCGGAGATTCCCCGCTTATCCTCTTTTTCTCTGCTTACAAAGGCGGCCTTATATGTGATAGCTGCGCTAAGAATAACAGGCAGGGCCTTCTGCCCATTAATAAAGGTACAGCAGAATATCTTTCTAATGTTCAGAAAGAAGAGGCAGCAACAGAAGAAACTGCTGATGCAATGAACGAGGCAGTTGAAATCATAAAAGGCATTTTTGCAGATATCATAGGCCGTCCGTTAATGAGTCAGGAGTTTATTAATAAGGTAAAGGGGTAAAATATTTTCACTATTTCCGATTTTCTTGACTCTCTGTAAAGAGTATGATTTAATATGGTTAATACAAATTACCACGCAACCCCGTTCTGTGAGGACTGAATGAAGTTCAGCGAATTGGTGAGATTGTTGGAGGAAAAAAGGATGATTGAATTAAACTATACTTTAATAATTGAAGCCACCCACGAGCCTGACTATTTTGGTTTTTATTCTCCGGACTTGGAGGGTTTTTCAGGTATTGGTCATTCTATTGAGGATTGTATTTATAAAGCTAAATGGGGAATGATAGAGCATATCAACTTATTAAAAGAACAGGGTCTGCCTGTTCCATTGAAAAATCCAAATCCAAAGATTATTATTCAAAATGAAGAAAAATTAGCCGCGGCTTAGAAATGTTTGCATGTGCCAGAGGTAGAGCTGATGGTTATTCTCCATCTTAGGAGCAGCAAGTTTGAGCAGACAGCGATTAAAAAACCAATCACTTATTTCCTTATTTTAACCGAGCCATCTTCTCTTACTTTTGTAAAATGTACTTTGTAGGTTTGACCCCAATTTCCAATTTCTTCCAATTTTTTCCTTCCCCATAATGGTTAGGTGACTTTGTTTGTTAAGAGAAATTCTTGAAAACTCACTGCACTACCTCCCATTTCTTGCATGACTTCTCTCAGATGACGATCGTCTGTTACGAGCAGATATTTATTTTTTAGTGCGGTTTCAGAAATTAGGGCATCTAAAAGGTTATTTTCTTTTTTGTTGTTCTTGGCGTTTAACTTCTCAATTATTTTTTCAATAACGCCGTCTTCGGCATTCCATTTTGCCGCTCCCCATTCAGAAATGTCCCAATATGCGGATTCCGTTGGAACTTGGGTTTTGCCGACACTGT
>MHEL01000079.1:2951-4540 GCA_001803815.1 Nitrospirae bacterium RBG_19FT_COMBO_42_15
GTAACGATGTATGGCTTATCAGTCGGCAATGTTCCAATGTCAATCTTACCGTTCAAGATTTGGTTAAAGACGTTGGTATCAAACATGAAGCCTGTCATCGGATTGAGTCACTTCACGAGTCTGTATAAAAAGTCTGAAATTAAAATGGCCTTTTTCTCTTTCATACTGTTTCAACCTTCTCTTCCTTATCAAAACAGTTTAGCGAAAGGACTAACGCAATGGCAAATAGAGTACCTGTCCTTCCCATTCTCCTTCCTCGCTGCACTCTGCCAACAAAAGAATATCTTCAATTGCCACGCTAAGAGGAACTGATCGGCTGACTTCAAAAACCCCATGCATGGACTTCCCAGCACGGCCCCGCTCATAAGCATATCGTGTTATTGTAATTACATCATGGGTGAGCAGAATTCGGCCTTCTTGTGCAGCCCACTCTAACACCTTCGGGTCATCTGCACCTGAAAGTCCAACATCTTGAATTCGTACTATGTCTAAATCAGGTTTCCGTCGTAATAATCCGCGAACAATATCATTATTGAAGTTCTCATCGGCGGCAAAGCGAAGCATCCTTATGCTCCTTGACGCCTTGCCAATAAACGCGCTCGCACGCCTGTGGGGTCAAAACGGCTTTCATTATCACGGCGCACATTTTCGGTTTTTTGTTGGCGTTGGCGCAAATAGCTTTCCACCTCTGTGCGCCGCTTGAGATAATAGCTAAGCACAGCATAGACATCTGACAATTCAAGTGGCGGATACTGCTGTACAATCTCTTCTGCGGTTGCTCCTTCTAAAAATGCAGTAATCACAGTATCAAGCGTCACACGTGTGTTAGCCACACGGATAACACCGTCTACATCAACAGTAAGCGGAACAGGTTGGGCAGATATAGAAATATTCATAATTAAGCTCGTTACGAGATAGGTTTTAAATACTGTTTTACTTATATCAGATTTAAAAACAATTAACAAGTTTTTTCTGTTTTTCTATATTTTCCTTACTGGATAACAACGAATGCTGCAAATTCCCTTTATTGCTGCAAATATTTTCCCGAGATTAGGGCAAGTTTGCTTGCCTCTTCTAAACCCTTATTTTATCAATATTTTTGTTAAATGTTAGTTAATTTTAGCCTTTCTGATTATACCCTGTCAACAGGCCTGCCGAACCCTTAGATTTTCTTGACAAAAACTATCGTATTTGTTAGTATTCACATCTTCTTAAAAGAAATTACATATTATTGAAAACTAATGCTAAAGACTCATCACGCATTACGGATTACTCATTACGGTTTTTGGTAATAAAACAGGGGCAGAGCAATGACCTTTCAGGAATTGATACTCTCTTTACATAAGTTCTGGACAGATAAGGGATGCGTTATGCATCAGGGCTATGACATGGAGGTTGGCGCAGGGACTTTTAACCCTGCAACCTTTTTCAGAGTCCTGGGTCCTGAGCCATGGAAGGCGTCCTATGTTGAGCCTTCAAGAAGGCCGACTGATGGAAGATACGGAGAAAATCCAAACAGGCTTCAGCATTATTATCAGTATCAGGTTATATTAAAACCAGCGCCAGATAATATTCAGGACATATATCTT
>MHEL01000080.1 GCA_001803815.1 Nitrospirae bacterium RBG_19FT_COMBO_42_15
CGGTTATCAAGCCCGTATTTCAGGATGAAGATATCAAGCCTGATGAGGAGACAAGGATATTTATAAATCCTGACGGCCCGTTTATAGCAGGCGGGCCGTCGGTTCATTCAGGGCTTACAGGGAGAAAAAACGCAATAGATACCTATGGCGAGTATTCAAGGCACAGCGGTTCAGCATTAAGCGGCAAGGACCCCATGCGTATAGACAGGGTCGGCGCCTATGCAGCCCGCTATGCAGCAAAGAATGTTGTTGCTGCAGGCATTGCTGATGAATGCGAGGTTCAGCTAAGCTATTCCATAGGCCTTTCAAGGCCAGTAAGCATTCAGGTTGAGACCTTTGGCACAGGAAAAATCTCTGATAAAAAGATTGCAGGGCTTATTGAAAGGAATTTTGATTTCCGCCTCGCAGGGATAATAAGACAGTTTAATCTTAAGCACCTCCCATTAACAGTCAAAGGTGGTTTTTATAGGAAGCTTGCTGCCTACGGCCATGTTGGAAGGATGGACATAGGCCTTCCATGGGAGGTTACGGATAAGGCTGAAATGCTGAGGCAGGCGTAGGATAACAATGGATAAATTGGAAGAGATGCAATTAAACAGCATTAAAGCGAAAAATTTTGTATGGATAAACATTGATAACCCGACACCGGCCATGCTGAATTCTCTTTTAGAGGTATATCCATTTCATTCCCTGGATGTGGAAGATTGCATATCAAAGGTTCAGTTGCCAAAGATAGATGAATATAAAGACTATCTCTTTATTGTCCTCCATTTCCCGCGATACCTGAAGGAAAAAAGGTTTTCCATACCATCGCAGGTAGGCATATTTTTAGGCAAGGATTTTATTATCATCGTTCACTCTGGGGAATTAAAGCCAATAAGCAGAATCTTTCAGAAATGTAAAGAAGATAACGATACCCTTGCAGAATATATGGGGAGTTCAGCTACATTTCTGCTTTATCAGATAATCCATGCCCTCATTGAAAACATAATGATCATGCTCAGTAAGGTAATCTCTGAGATAGAGGAAATAGAAGATAAGGTCTTTGATGAAAAGGTGGATGCTGTCAGAGAAGTTACAGAATTGAGACATAATATAGCAAACATGAGAAGGGTAGTTTTCTCTTTAAAGGATGTTATTCACGACCTTGAGAAAAGGGTTCAGAAATTTTCAAATGACGACATAGGTGTTTACTTTGGCGACCTCGGCGATTATATTGACAAGGTATGGGCAATCCTTCAGGAATGCAGGGAGACCATAGAGATTTATAAGGATACGGATTTTATAATCAGTTCGGACAGGACCAATAAAATCCTCGCTGTGTTGACCATTATGTTCACATTTTCTATTCCGGTAACAGTTATAGGAGCGCTGTACGGCATGAATGTAAATGTGCCAGGTGGTGAAAATAGCCCATGGATATTCTTGGGTGCTTATACTACCTTCTGGATCATCCTTATTATATCAATTGTGCCTGTGTTCTTTTTGTATATAGCGTTTAAACGATTGCAGTGGCTTTAACAAATAATAATTAAAATTTTTTGCGTAAATTTAACCTTGCTGAAATAATCATGTAACAGACAGATGTTAATTTTACAGGCGTTAATCTTTTTAAAAAGGAGGGAAAAAGATAATTATGAAACTTCAAGAAATCAAGACCATTGCTAAGAATCAAGGTATCAAAGTTGTTAATATGAAAAAAGAAGACCTTATCAGAATCATTCAAAAGGCTGAAGGTAATTCCGATTGCTTTGGAACAGCAAAAGTGAATGAATGCCTCCAGACAAGATGTCTCTGGAGGGATGATTGTTTGACATCAGCTTGCTGCGGATAGCTGCCTCGTGCTTAGAAGCATAGTTGTTGGTATAGAACCAGAACATCTGATGTTCTTTCTGTATATAGTATTTAAACGATTGCAGTGGTTATAGTCAAAAAAATACTGGAAATTGTTGAGGGTATATGGATAATATATTTTCATATGACAGCAATACAGGTGAAAGGCTTCACTCAAATGACATTGAGGTGATTGCAATGGATATGGGGGTTCCTGCTGATGAAGTAAGGAGGCTTTACAATTTTGTGTTAAAAAGATTTAGAAGAGGCGCAAGAATAATGGACTTTTTGCCGATACTTGCCAGTCGCAGGGTAAAGCATCTTCTGTATGCAAGAATGAGGAAAAAAGGCAGAGGCATCGTTGCCTCAGAGTATTTAGAGGTGTGAGATGAGAAGATATATAGCTGAACTTATTGGAACTTTTGCGCTCGTCTTTGCAGGCACCGGAGCAATCATTATCAATGATGTCTCCGGTGGAGTCATTACCCATGTGGGCATAGCATTAACCTTTGGCCTTGTGGTAATGGCTGAAGCTATCTTTTTGATTTTAAAAAAAGACTGCTATCTTCAAGCCATCTGCTCAGCAGTCTTTTGCATATCTCCTCAGAAGCAGAAGGCTTACCCAGAGGAATGGTATTAGCCTTAAGCTCTTTTAAATAATCCGGCTGTTTAATAAGGGATTTTGTTTTTGTTATAATGTCATTCAAATCCTTTGTCAGCATGGCAGCGCCTTTATTGATTAAAAATTCCACATTGTAGTCCTCCTGTCCCGGAGTAGGCCTGTAAAAGAGCATAGGCAGCCCTTTGCAGAGAGCTTCAGAGACAGTTAATCCGCCTGCCTTTCCAATCATCAGATCAGAGGCTGTCATCAATTCTGCCATTATTTCAGGCGCAACATAACTAAAAGGATGGATGTTTGAAAAGGCGTGAGAGAGCTTTTTTATTTTTGTAAAAAGCCCTTTGTTTGTGCCGCATAGCACAAGCAGTTTCACAGGTAAAATGGCAAGGTTCTGACACAGCGTTTTCATCCAGTTCATACCATCGCCTCCTGAGGTTAACAGGATTGTAAATCTGTGATGAAGGCGATAGTTTTCCCTCATCTCATTTCGGTTTATTTTCAATCTGAAAGGCATTCTTACAGGGATCCCTGTTACCTCAATCCTTTCATGAGGCACGCCAAGATTAATGATATCCTCCTTAACTTTATCTGCTGCAGCAAAATATAGGTCTGTATCAGGGTGAACCCATTGGTTGTGAGCTCCAAAATCTGTGATTACTACTGCTGAAAAATAGTTGAATTCCCTTTTTAAAGCAGATGCAACCTGTTCGCAAAGCGGATATAAGGAAAGGACAATATCTGGTTTATATGCCTTTAGGAAACTTCTTGCCTTTGCAAGGCCAATAAGATTAACAGGCTGAAATATTACAGTATGCGAGAGGAGATTGGTAAGATTAAAAAAGAGCCTCCATCCTGTGGGCCAGTACTGGATAAGTTTTTTATAAAGCCATGCAGCAAACCTTGCCAATACAGGCGTAAGTGTTTCAAAATAGTCTATGACCCGGACTTCTATATAACCTTTGTAGTTTTCTTTGATATAATCACTAACGGCATCAGAGGCGCTTCTATGGCCATTGCCATAGGGGGCTGTGAAGATAAGTATCTTTACCATCTGCTCTCACTTAATGCCTCCTGTTTGTAATTTATAGCTTCTAACTTATAATTAAGTATAGTGCTGTAGCTTTCGCTATCATTTATCTTTTTTGTTTCCACAAATGCCCTTGCCTTTTCTCCCATAAGGCTGATTCTGCTTTTGTCTTTAAGGAAAGAGGTCATGGCATTAACCAGTGTTTCCTTATTATCTGCCTTGATAACAATTCCTGTCTCTCCATCTATCATTAATTCCTTTGGACCGCCCTCATCAGATACAATAACAGGGAGCCCTGATGCCTGCGCCTCAAGCACAACATTTCCAAAGGTGTCTGTAGCGCTCGGAAATGTAAAGATATCTGATGATGCATATATCCTGTAAAGCCCCTCTCCTGATAAAAATCCTGTGAATAATACAGGCAGGCCTTTTAATCTGTCTTCCATCTCTGCCCTGTATGGCCCGTCGCCAACTATAACAAGATTGGCATGAAAACCTGCATTTACAATATCAATAAAGGCATGGGTCAGAAGTTCCAGATTTTTCTCCTTTGATACCCTGCCCACATAAAGAAATTTTACACCGCCGTCAAGCCCGTATTCCTTCCAGAGATCTGCATCCCTCTTAACAGGTGTAAATATCTCAGTATCCACCCATCTTGGCAGAGGTTTTGTCTTTTCCGCTATCAGCCCTTTTTCTATGAGCTGCCTTTGTGTGCTTGCTGACGGTACCATTACCTCTTCCATCTGATTATAAAACCATATCATATAAATCCATGCAACATCCTCAAGAAAGGTATCATTTGTAAGGCTTCTGACATATTGTGGTATATCTGTATGGTAAGTGCCTGAGATGGGGATATCAACAAGTTTTGAGATAAATAAGGCCAAAAGGCCGAGGGTTCCGGGTGTGCTTGCGTGTATCCTTGTAAAGCCCTCCTTTTCAAAATAATCAATTACATCCAGAATCGGCGGGAAGTGCAATTTGAGGTCAGGATATTCAGGCAGCGTAAAGTCTCCGATAGATTTAAAATTCATTACGCCGTTTTCAAAGGATGTCTCCTCTGATGAGGAGGTAATCACCACCAATTCTATGCTGCGCGTCCTTGCTGTCTCAATCAGCCTTTTTATTGTTATAGCAACTCCGTTAATTTCATGCAATGTATCTGTGAAAAGGGCAATCTTCTGGGGTTTTTCAAGGCTGTCCATTAATAAGAATCTTTTATCAAGCTCATTTATTAACTGTTTGCTCCTGTGCTGGTGATGAAAGGCAAGGTAGTAGGGTGTAACAAGCAGATGCACAAGGCCTATTGTGCTTAATGACTGAAACAGATTTGTGATATCTAAAGAGGTTCTGGTCAGTCTGTCGGTGTAGATGTATATCATCCTGTTTGCAAGATAGCTTGTGACCGCAAATATCTTTCTGTTCTTGGTCTCGGTATTAATACTCTCCATAAAATTGTTATTATTTAACAGCCTCTTTGCCTCTATTTCAAGAATCTCTTCAAATGTCCTGCTGTCATGCCGGGTATAAATCTCAGGAAGGTTTTTTCTTATAAAAAATTTTACCTTTTCAAGAAGCGAAGACTCCTCAGCCCTTACATCAAAAAATCTGCTCAATAGTGTTTTGACAAATGGAAGGGAGCTGCCTGTTTTTATACTCAGTCTTTCCAGATAAAATCTGTATGCTATGCCGTATATGCTGTGTGCGAGTGTCAAAGGGTCGCCGTCATCGCCTTCTGCCCTTGTTTCATGCTTTATTATAGAGCACAAAAAGTCTTTTAAGGTTTCGCCGTTTAAAGAAGCAGTGTGAACCCTCCCAACAAAAAAACCGCTGTGGTCATCAGAGCCTCCGACTATTGCCTTCTTCCACGGTATAGAGCCGTGCGGCTCAATATTGTGCTTGTTTGCGAGAAGCTCTATCTTTTCCTTTGTGAGGGACGACAGGATGCCTTCTATAAGTCTGTTATATCTGCTTGCCCTTGCGCCGTTTCTGGCCTCAACAACATCAAAGAGTATCATCATCTTTTCTATATTATCTGCCTTAAGCCTTGAATCCATATCGTATAGAGGATGCGCAATAAAATGTATGATGCTGATTTTTCTTAAATATGAGACAAGTTCATAAATATTTTTTCTCAGCGACATTATATCACTGTATATCTTTTCAGTTATATCAAGGGCAACCACATGAACCTTGCAGCCGTCCTCAGGAAAATAGGTTGTTATTTCAATGCTGATGAATGCCCCCTGAAGGTGCGCAATTTCAAGGGCTCCATTTATGCTGTTATGGTCTGTTATAGTAACATAATCCATGCCATTCTTTTTTGCGGTTTCATATATAAATTTAGGGTCAGTATAGCTTTCAGGACAGTTAAATTTTCTGAGCGCCCATATAGAGGGTTTATTTGAATATCTGGAATGTATATGAAGGTCTGCCCTGTAAAGTTTATTCATAATATATTTATAGCATTTTTAAATTACAGGCAGGTTAAGGGGATGTTATTTTCTGGTAAAGAAGTAAGACTGCAGATTTCACAAAAAATTTACATTTAAGAGATGTATTCTTAATACGCATCTAATATATTTAATAAAATTAATTTTTAAAAGGAGGGTATATGATTACAAAAACAGAGTCAGTGATTCAAGAGAGTAAGTCTAATCTGGTATTAAAGAAGGCAGAGACGGCAAAGGAGATTGAGGATGCAATGAGATTAAGATTTGAGGTCTTTAATCTTGAGATGAGTGAGGGGCTTCAGTCATCGTATGCTACAGGGCTTGATATGGATGATTACGACGATTTTTGCGACCATATTATTGTAGTTGATGCAGCAAAGGAGATTGTTGTAGGCACATACAGACTTTTGCTTGGCTCCCGTTCTGACAGTAAGATGGGATTTTATTCTGAGACAGAATTTGACATGTCTTCTTTTAAAAGGCTTGAAGGCGAAAAGCTTGAGCTTGGAAGGGCATGTGTTCACAAGGAATACAGAGGCTCTGTTGTGCTTAATCTGATGTGGAGCGGAATTGCCAGTTATATAGAGCAGTACGGTATCAATTACATCTTTGGCTGCGGCAGTATTCATACAGTGAACCCGATTATTATAAGCGGTATATACTGCTATTTAAAGAAATCCTATCTCTCTGAAGAAAGGTTCAGGGTGATTCCGCTCAAAGGCGTGCCTGGTTTTAATCCTGATGTTGACACCATTGCAGAAAATTGTCTGCTGTATATGCCCCCTCTCTTTACTGCGTATATAAGACTCGGCGCGCGGATATGCGGGGAGCCTGCCTTTGATGAGCAGTTTGGCGTCTCTGATTTTCTGGTGATGCTTGATAAAGAGAAGGTTATGAGCCGTTATAAAAAGCGGTATCTTGACAGCCTTGTATAACCTTTTTTTTAAGCTATATAAGCTTTTTCTCTTTCTTAGCCTGAATAGCTTTTTTCTTTTGTTAGGCCTGATCATAATGCTGTTTTCTTTTTTCAAGAAAGATAAGGCGGCAGGGATAACTGCTCTCCTCGCAATGTTATGGGCGCAGGCATGCTGCAGCGTACTGGGTATCCGTGTAGCGCTCTCAGGCAATTATCAGGAATTTAAGCTCGGTTTTATTGTATGCAATCACATCAGCTATCTTGATATCCTTGTAATTGGTGGCATAAGGCCGTCGGTCTTTGTTTCTAAAATAGAGGTTAAAAAATGGCCTTTATTGGGCTGGCTTGCAATTCTTGCAAATACAATTTTTATAGACCGACAGTCAAAAAAAGGCGCCTCTGATGCCCTGATTAAAATGGAGAGAAGGCTCAAGGGCAATGTAAATATTATTGTCTTTCCTGAAGGAACAACAACAGACGGCTCGCATTTAAAAAGGTTTAAAAGCACACTCTTTGACCTGCCAGTGAAGATGGATATGCCTGTTATACCAGTCAGCTTAAAATATACACACATTAATGGAAAGCAGATAGAGCCTGATGAAATGGATGCAATAGCATGGTATGGAGATATGCGCCTTATTCCTCATCTTTGGAATCTTCTGGGGATTAGAGAGATAAAGGCCGCGTTGCACTTCAATTCTGAAATTAATGCTGCATCAGATGCAGTCAGCATATCTGAGAAAAGGAAAATCCTTTCCAAAGAAGCTTACAAAAGTGTTATTAGCGGGTTAATTAATCCCTCACCCTGACTTCTTTAAAGTTAGGATGAGGGATGGGGAGGAATATAAGGTGAAGACACCTTATACAAGGATGGCTATAAATGAGAGGGCAGAGCCTTCAAGGGCGCTCTCAATAAATGTGCCGAAGAGTGTCTTTACAACCACCTGTCCCATACTTGCAGCGGCTGTCTTTATATACTCATCGTTTGTTACTGCCTTTGACAAGTCAAAATAACCTGCATAATTAAGTGTACTCACAATCTCTTTTGAGGTGATTACCTTAGGGTCGTAATTAATGACAATACTGCCTGTAATAAGATTAAAGGATGTTGAGGATATGCCGATGATTGGTCTCAGTAAATTCTTTACATCTTCCGCAATACTTTGATTCTTTTTTATTAACGGTGTTTTAATCCTTAATCTTCCCGGTACATTATGGATGTAATAGCTCATTTTACCTCCTTTAATTTGAATTTGCTAAATGTCCTGCATTTAGGATATGCAGAACACCTGAATCTTGATGTTTCATCTGCCTTCATATAGAGGTGCATTGGTTTGCCGCACATAGGGCAGTGCGGTTTATTCAACAGCTCTATCTTTTCACCAAAGGTAAACTGTCTGGCGCACATAAGGCATAAATACCTTTGCCTTCCTGTCCACGCCTTTCCATATCTGTATACAGCATCAGAATCGCATGACGGGCATCTGATCTCAGTCAATTTTTCCGCAGCATTTGTTTTCATATTACTATTAAAACAAATAGCTATTAAATATGTATAAAGGGATTGTTAAATATTTGTTAAATTATATTGTGGTTAGTCCTGCATTATTCTATCAGTATGGTCTCGCCAGCCCTGACCTTATCACCGGGTCTGACCTTAATTTGCATATCCTTAAAATACGGCATAACAATATCCACCTGTGAGCCGATCCTTATCATCCCAAAGATACCGCCTCTCTGAATATATTCGCCCTCTTTTACAAAACTGTCTATACCATTTACACTTCCGCCTGCAATTTGTATTGCATAACAGGAAAATCCCCGGCCTTTATAATTACCCTCAATCGTTGTTACTGTTCTTTCGTTTTGAAGTATATGCAAGCTGTTTTTATAGTGAGGGATCAGATTCAGGACTGTTCTTAAATGCATTGAGCCCATGTTAATATTCTCTTTTTGAGCAGTATAATGGACTATAGATTTGACATCCCCTGATATGGGTGCGCGGTTGTAATGCACATCAAAGGGGCTCATAAAGATTCCAATCAGCGCCTTGCGGGATTGCAGGTCTTTACGTGTGATATCATTGATGCTTGCGTTTAAACCGTTCTTGATAACAATGACTCTTTCATGTGGCTCAACAATCTTTACATAAACAACTGTCCCGTCAGCAGGGCTGATAATGGATTCTCCATTAGGGATTGTTCTGGGAGGGTTGCGAAAAAACCATATATATCTCCAGTAAAGGAAACCAAGGAGGGCAATGATTGTGATTAGACTAAAGACCATCAAATATCTTGTCATTTTT
>MHEL01000081.1:0-147 GCA_001803815.1 Nitrospirae bacterium RBG_19FT_COMBO_42_15
AGCGTCATCAGCAGGCGAATACCAGTTAATCACAAGCTCTTTTACAGGTTCCAGCCTCTCCTTTTGATAATTCTTCTGCCAGTCCTCATACACATCATTATCAAACCAGAGGGATGCCTCTGCCTTCTTTATCTTAAAGCCGTGCTT
>MHEL01000081.1:253-462 GCA_001803815.1 Nitrospirae bacterium RBG_19FT_COMBO_42_15
ACAAGTTTTGTCTTTCGCATATAAATCACCTGCCTTTTACGATTTTCAATGATGCTTAAGCAAATCCTTCTACTTCTCTGTCTTAATATCAATGGTCAGGGTATAGGTTGACTCTCCTCCCTTGCCGTCTGCAGCGCCAATAGTAAAAGCGGCCTTTCCCTTAAACTCTGCCGGCACATTCCATTGCACCAGCCCTGTCTTTGGGTCTA
>MHEL01000081.1:588-5774 GCA_001803815.1 Nitrospirae bacterium RBG_19FT_COMBO_42_15
GAGGAACATTCCCAACCGCTCTGCTTAAAACAACCGGCTGGCCATAGGTCTCGCCGTCAAAGGGGGTTATTTTAACAGAAATCTTATCCCCCTTCTTAACCTCGCCCCCAAGCTCCCTGCTGCTGCCTGCTGACTCTTTGTTTTTAGTCCATTCATATAAAATTGTCACCTCATCCCCATCAATATCCTTTGCAGAAGCCTCTATGCTTATTTTTGCCTTTGGTTTGGTAGAATTGGGCAAAAATTCAACCTGAGCAATCTCAGGAGGGGAATTCTTTATCTCTATAATATTTGAAAATATCTCCATGCCTCCTACTACTGCTTTCGCCTGCACCTTGTCGCCCTTATTTGTTTCTGATGCCTTGAACTGCTCAGGCTCAGGCGCTGCTGCAGGAGAGCCATTTACGAGCCATTCTATTTTAGCGTCACCAACCTTAAAATTCTCTGCACTTAAACGCAGTGTTGATGCCCTTGTTGCATCAGGAGGAACAATCTTTAATGAATATGCGCCGGCTGAAGCAGATGCTGCAGGCGCATTCGCAGTTCCCACCCCCTTTGGAGTTTCTGAGGAGCATGAGATAATAAAAAACAAGGCTATATACCATAAATGTTTTCGCATCTTCAATATTGATAGAGTATTGACAGCTTTACCTTTTCAGTGGGGTTGTTAATGCTCTGGGCATGCAGCTCAATTGTATAGAGATACGGGATTGTAGGCGAGCCTCCACTCTGACCAGGGTCATTTAACACAGTTCCTGTTACTACCAAGTCTCTATTCCCAGCGCTCCCTCCCCCGCTGCCTGATGTAGTATTTCCAAGGGTAGTATCAACAATCTTTCCATAAGTGCGGTAGCCTGCAACATCATAGCGAAAATCATAGGTGTTTGGATTATTAGGGTCTATGGTTAAAGAGGTGTCGCAAGTTGCTGACCAGCATGCTGTCGGCAGCTTGATTTTAGCCTCTAAACTGTTATAATTGCCAAGATCAGTGCAAGTGGTAAGATCCGGGAGCGTAAAGGCTCCTACATTATTACATGTGTTTGGTGTTTGAGAATTATAATTCAAGGCAGCATCAAGGGCAGCCTCAAGTGTTCCATCCCGCCTATTAATAAGCTGGGATACAATACCTGCTTCACCTGTTGCTGCAAGGGCTATCATATGCCTTTTATCAATGCCTGATATCTGGCTTCCTGTGGTAACCATATATATAAGCGCTGTTGCCATGCTGAGGACAATTATAGAAATTAGCAGCACCATCACAAGGGCAAAGCCCTTATCATTGCGGATTGCAGATTGTGTATTGCAGATTCTATATTTTAATTTCTCACTTTTCATCTTTACCTCACCTCTGTTACTTTAAATTGGTAGGCCCTGCAGACAATTCATAGATCTTCCATCTATAATTTTGCCAGTTGGCAATGCCGCTGGCAGCAAAGTCAAAAACCTGTCCCAATGCAACATCTCCAACTGTAACTGTTGCATCAGGAAAGGTATATCTTGTGTCTCTCTGGCCTTCCTGGGCCAGAATATAGACCCTTACCTCTTTTAGATAGTCCCTAATCTGTTTTGGATCAGCAAGCGCAGCGCTAACTGTTGCAGTTGTCTCGCCTTCCGTACTGGTTATTGCTGTTCCATCAGCGTTAGAAATTGTCCCGATTGTTTCATCATCATTCATATCAAGGCGGTATATCACCTGCATATCTGCTACGCAGTCAATGATGGGATGTTCTGTCAGCCCTCCGCCGCCGACGACGCCGTCATGATTAACCGTTGCCTTATATAGGATGCCTGTGCCGCCAGCACACTGGGTTGGCATTGTGCCGGGTGTTCTAACATAGTAATCTGCCCTGTTAAAGGGCATTCTTATGTTAGTAGCGCTTTGAGGGGCAATGCCGTATACTATATATGTAGTATATAGATCAGTTGGCGCAGCGGCTGCGGAGTATCTTGTAGGAGCGCCAGTAGGATAAACAGTATTGATTAATAAGCGGCTGTCTAAATCTGTGCTCCCGGGGGAAAGCACAATAACAGGGTCATTATTATCAAAATTACTGCCTGATAATCCACGCAGACGGGCATCTGTTATAAGGCTATCGCCAAAGCCAACCCGTGTCCATTTCTGAGAGGCGTCATTAATAGCTACATTTATCGCCTTAATGGAAAGGATATCCGAACCGTTTAAACCGGCATTATTCAAGCTCACAAATGCCCTTGGTACAGCAGTAATGGTGTTAACAACACCCGGTGTATTGTTAAGCAGGGTGTCATCATGCGGTGTAGCCGCATCATTAAAAGCCTCGTCATAGCTTGCGCTATTTAGGTTCCACGGGAGGCCGTATCCTGCGTTTTTTATGTCAAGCCTTAATTGCTCAAAACCAATCACACCCTCTATATAGGTCTCTGTAATCTTGCTCTGCTGCTTAAACTGGCCTGCTGTGGTTATAAAAAGCCGAGCAGTTGCTGCAATAAGAATGATAAAGATAGCCATTGCTATCAATAGCTCTATTAATGTAAATCCTGAGTTTTTTTTCATCATAGCCTACTCCTGCACAAGCATGCTTTGAATTTCATGGATGTAGTTTTCACCTCTCCATGACCATGTTATTCTAATATTTGCCCGTTTATTATCAGTATTTATATCCTCAACCCCTCTCTCTGATGTAAAGACTACATCAAAGTTTCTAAATGACCTTGTAACTGTTGACTGAACGCCGATAGTTGTTGGGTCAACATCATCAGGCACATAAGCCCCGCCTGTGTTATTTAATATAGAATCAGTAAAGGCAGTATTTTTAAGAGTGTTCATCCTCTCACCCGCAATTTTTACGGCCTCATCCCTAAGGCTATTCTTTACATTAAAATTGACGCTTATGGCAACGGTCTGCATCATGCCTAAAAAGACTATAAGCAGCACTGCAAGCGAAACAATTACCTCAATCAATGTCAGGCCTTTTTTATCTTTGATCACAAGCTGCCCCATTCCATCTCCCAATATTTATCCTTGTTTGTGATATTACTATACAGTCATACTCTGGCACGAGCGTGCCGATGTTAAACATTATTGTGTTTCCGAGAGGGGTGCCAACAGTTTCAATAATTCCGCGAGTATCCATTTTCACTGTGCCAGTCCATCCTCCTATTCCATAATTGGGCAAAAAATTCTTTGGATTGTTAAAACCCGGGGCTGTATTATCTCCTCCATTTGGGGCAGTGCCCCCGCTTTCATTTGTATCCTCAAAAACCTGATAATCGGCTGCATTAATTACAACAAAATGAAGCAAATTTCGCTCCATTGCCCTTACCCTAGCATTCATCAAGTCTGTTTGCAAGGACTTTACCTGATTCTCTAAATTAGACTTGCCCACCAGCCCTGGTATGGTTATGCCTGCTGCAACAACTAAAATAATTATTATGGAAATAGCAATTAACAGCTCTATAAGTGTTATACCCTGTTCATTCATTTTTTTAATTAAAACCCTTCACCTCCGAAACAAGTTCGAAGCAGGCTTTACCTCTCTCACTATGGAGAGGGGTATCAGCTTACCGCTCCTTTATATGCAATATCCTTCCCACTGCAGCCGGCTGTGAAATGATTGTAGGCGGCTCTGCTGATGGAACCCCTTCTATTGCTACAGTTGACTTTCTGTTTGTAAAGGCAGTGCTTTTATCCACCTCTTCAATGCTTCCTGTTGAGACCTGAAGCAGTATCTTCCCTATTAAGTTAGTAGGCGCTCCGCCGGTATTAAATTGCATGGCCCACATAAAGGTTTTGCCTCCGAGTGCGCATACATCATTATAGGGCTTAAAGCTCGTAAAATAGACAACGCGCTCTACAGGCGAAACAACAGGGTCAGTGATTATCCTTTCAGTCCCGTATGTCCTTGAAGAGGTCAGGGTGCAGTTGCCGCTTGCATCATAAGCCTCGCAATATGAATAGGTTCCAGCGGAATCAAGGTTAATATACCAGCCCACAGCAGGCTCTATGGCATTTAAAGGAAGAGCAGTAACATCCATCAGGCTGGCAACTGTAACAGTTGCTGCGCAACCGGAATCAAACAAGCCTCCGCTTACACATGGCTCTTTAATTCCAAACAGTGTCCTCTGGTTAGTCGGGTCATCTATTGCGCTTCCTGTTGCATAGTAGTTCCTGCCTGCGCCAAAATACACCCATATATTCTGGGGCTGATGTTTGCTTATGTCCTTCTGCAGCCTCGGCGCAGCAGATATAACAGGGCCGATATCAGTTATTAACGGCCTCCATACCCATGTGGCAGGATTTGTGGATTCGTTTGTTACGATCTTGCCAATACCGCCCTGCGTCCATTTATATGGATTTGAGCTGTTGCCTGAGCCATCTGATGTATTTCTCCTTGTATATCCAACATATATGGCATCGTCCTGATAATCCACATCAGGGTCAATTGTAGAATTAATCATATTGCCTGCAAAGGCATACTGGATTCCGCTATTTAATATAGTAACATTTGAATTATTTGCCCCGGGTCCGTTTTTAAGGTCAAATATAAAGAATTTCAAATTCTGGTCAGACCTGCCCATAAACTGTGTATCCTGAGTGCTTATTGGCCCTGTAGGGCCGGAGCCAAATACAACAAACCAGTTGCCATTTACTGTCTTGCCTCCGCCGACCCTTACAACTGCAGGGCCGCTTGTTGCAGAGCCGAGATCAGGATGCGAGAACTCCCAGAGAAACACTGGATTCTCAGGGTCTGTTACATCAAGTGCAAAATATGAAGAGAAGCCGATGCTTTCACCGCTTACATCTACTGGTGTATTAATACAGTCTTTATTTCCGTCGCCATCAACATCTGTGCAGGCTGTAGCTGTTCCCCTTGAGGCGCCGCCTGTTCTCATGCCCCCGATAAGTATCGTACTCCAGCTATTTACAGTATTAGCGCCAGATGGTGAACCATTAACGCTCGCATCAACGAGGTAGGGTGAGAGGTCAACAGTATATATATGGCAATAGTCCGGGTCAGCGATATATTTAAGATAGGGCAGGGCATTTCTTGGAATAAAGCCCCACATTTCTTTACCTAAGTCGCTGCCTGTTAACCTTGCCTTTTGATAGATTGGATCATAACCGGTCCAGCTCCCCTCAAGGGTGCCGAGTTTAAAGGCATGCAGCATGCAGTCATTTGCGCCTGCAAAGACCATATTTCTGCTTT
>MHEL01000081.1:5816-7165 GCA_001803815.1 Nitrospirae bacterium RBG_19FT_COMBO_42_15
CATATTTAGGATATCCGGAATCATAGGTGTTAATTCTTAACCATGAGGCGATTTTTGGCGTTGAATCTAATATATCCCCGAGCTTCCATATTCTTCTTTCACATACAGTTGTGCCGCCGCTGTCATAGCACATCCTCGCATATCGGGATCTATAATCATCCACGCCGTCGCCATTCAAATCCACGCCAAGATAGTCATTGGCGCCGTCTTCATCAATATCAACAGTAACAAGCCCGTCCTCTCCGTGGATATATCTTATTATATATTCTGCCTCCTCTGTATTGCCACCACCATTTACATCAGGTGGGTCCATGTACAGGGCTAATAAAGATGCATTGCCTGCTGCAAAATTTCCTGAAAAGAAACTTGTCTGGTTGGTTGTCGTATATATAGTCCTTTGAACAGCACTGAGGGGAACAGAGTTACCGTTAACAGTGCTGCTTGTATTCGTATTCCTTTTCCAGAGCTCAAATCCTGCTTCCCAGAGGCTGTTTAAGTTTTCAAAGGAAATACTTGGAAGCTGGCTGTCAGCGCCGCCATTGCCGTCTGTATCGCTGAAGCGCCTTACCATTGTCTTTTGCAGTGTAGGAGCAGGATCAAAGTAGAATTGAATAATATAATCGTTCCGCAAATCAAGGATTTTATCCTGATCCGTATCTTCCCTTATATTCATATAAGTAAAACGGGGATGTGTATAGTACCACAGGTTTTGCAGAGAGCCTGTCCAGTTGATTATGTCATTGCCAAACCTGCGCCTCGGGTAAAAGATACCCTGAATAAGGCTTGAGCCCTGTCCCTCACGGGAAGAAAGAACAGATACTGCTGTGCCGGAAGATGTCCGGCTAATCATCCTTGAGAAGGCAGACTTAATAGCTGTTTCAAGGGAATAACCTTCATCTGCCTCATAATATGTATCAGGCTCGTTGTCGCTATTATTATCCCACTCTGACTGAAGGTCAGGCTGATTATTGGCATTGCTGTCCTCAAACCCGCCGTTTATTGCAGCATATCTTAATAAGGTGGAGCCCCTGCCAAAGGCGCTCACAACATAAAGGGTTAGATTTTGGGTGCCTGATATATTATTTCTCCCCAGCGTAGGAGAGTTCCTGAGGTCTGTTGTATGCGCATATAAAGCCACATCTTCAATGCCAGCCACATTGCCTGTGCAGGCAGGTATGGTTTGCGCAGGAAATGGAGCAACAGCAGGGCAATTTGTCCCTGAACAATCATAGTTAGATTTTCCTGAGGCATATTGTTCTATTGCAGGATCAGGCAGATCTCCATCCTGACACGGCTCGCCGTCTGTAATAAGGAGGACATAGCTTTTTGAACATGCAGGATATGTGGGC
>MHEL01000081.1:7174-9142 GCA_001803815.1 Nitrospirae bacterium RBG_19FT_COMBO_42_15
GTCCCAAAGTTATATGGGTCTTCATTGTTGGTGCAACCATAACTATTGGCTGTTGCGGAAAAATATTTAGGGCCATCAGTATCACTCCCGCTACATGCGGTATCCAGAGCAGCGCCTCTGCGCTGTGCAAAATATCCTGTTACAGTCCATAGGGTCTCGCCGAGCGGCGTCCATGTGCTTGGAGGAGTACCATTTATATCATTTACTACACAAGGGAGGCTGTTGCCTCCTGCACAATTGCTGCCGCGGATATCCCTTGCAACACGGCCGCCTGTATCAAAATTATAAAATGTAAGGCCTAACCTTACCCTTGTACCTACCTCCTGAATTACGCCCTGAACCTGAACCTGGGCAGCAGTCTGCCCGGGAAGCGCAGCATTCACATCAACACCAATGTTGCTGGCAGCATTAGCAGAAGAGCAGGAACCTGAAGTGTGTATATCAAAGGTTGCTGTTCCTGCGCCGCCTGTGTCTGAGGAAATGCACTGCGTTCCTGTAGCAATTGAGCTGTCAATATAATTTTCTATATTTGCTATCTGCTTGAAAGTCCCTCTGGTTACCACATCAGGCCTTGCTCCTAAAAGCCGGGTGTTTAGGCCTGTGCCTGTAGATGTTCCGCCTGTAAGAACCTTTCTGGCTACATCTACCCTCCTCATAGTCGCCCAGTTAAGGAAATTGCCGTCCCATTCAGCAGCAAGTTTTGCCCTTGCACTTTTTGCGGCAATAGCCGTAAACCTGCCAGATGCATATGTATACCAGTAGTCCGGATTATAGTATCCATAAAATTTAAAGGTAGGGTATGAGCCCGGGGTTGCAAATCCTGTGCATGGATTTGCAGAATCTGTACACATATTATCATCTGCAGTGGTAGTTGTATTGTATCCATCAAAATATGCATAGTTATACATACTCCCTGAATTGTCAAGGATGACCATAACATTGGGAGGTATATTCTGGATAACATATGGCGGTGCAGAGCAGTAGTCTTCCATAACCGCGGCTGATTTTGCTGGATATAAGAAGGTAAAAAATAATGTGACGCTAAGAAATAAAAAAATTAATCTTTTCATATCAGACCTCACTTAGGTATATTTTCATCGTTAATTATATCAGATATTTTTTCATACACAACAACCGATGTTATGTCTTTGTTTTTAAAAAATATCTCTACTCTTTTGCCCTCTGTTAGATGATTCACTGATACCTTATTGCCAGAGGGGTCTAAAAGGGGAACCAGGTAGATGCTGTAGGAGTTTCCACCAACAGTAATAGTGTTGCCTTTCACGCCTTCTATTGTTCCAGATACAATGCTATTCTCCTCTGCATAAGCATTCATCACGAGAACAAAGGATAATAAAAACAAAAAGATTAAAGCTAAGAATTTGCTCCTCATTTTTTGCACCTCTTTTTTGATTTTTATGGTTATTTGCTCCAAAAACCATCCTAAAATTAGAATTCTATATATTGTTTGTGCAATTGCTGTGCCAGGATATTATTTAATTTCATTGCGAAGAGTATAAGCGGAAGAGCAATCGCTAACTTATTGATTTTAAAGAAAATAGATTGCTTTTCTTCGCTCGCTATCACTTTCAGCAGATTCTTTACGGCCATTAAGGTCTAACTTTATTACCTTTAACTATGTAACAGATTACACAACTATGTAATGCGTTACATAGCAGCGGAATACACAACTATTGTGGTATCTCATAAATAGCTTTTCGCTTTTTGTCATTCCTGCATGCCTCTGGCAGGAATCCAGTCCTTCGACAAGCTCAGGATGCATGGTGAGCCTGTCGAACCATGGATTCCCGCTTATCCTCCGCTACTCTGTAGCTACGAAGTAGCGAAAGATAGCTCAAAAACACTGCGGGAATGACACTAAAAAAGTGCAAAGAAGTGTTAAGGGAATTATTTTGCACCCCTTGATATGCCGCCTCTGTCTCATACCTCTGCATCAGGTTCAGGATT
>MHEL01000082.1:0-146 GCA_001803815.1 Nitrospirae bacterium RBG_19FT_COMBO_42_15
ATGAGCAGTATATGATAATCACTTGAAGACTATCTACTGTGAAATGAAGATTGAGGCAGTAAAATATTTTTGCAGAAGATTAAAGGCTGTGCGATGTGCAGGCACGGCCCTGATGCTTCTATGAACTGGTGATTTATAAAGGCAGT
>MHEL01000082.1:241-1174 GCA_001803815.1 Nitrospirae bacterium RBG_19FT_COMBO_42_15
CTTTTTCACATACTCTGCATGTTCAGTTGAGGCAAATATCATAAATTTTTTAAAGGCATTTATTGCCTCATCAAGACAACCTTTCTCTTTAAGCGCATTTCCAATGTTGTAGTAGGCAATTGCATACGCTGGATTGATTCTAACCGCACACTGATACGCCTTTATCGCGTCATCAAGCCGGCCATTATCAGCAAGCGCAATCCCAAGATTGTTGTTGGCCTCCGCTTCCTTTTGATTAATACCGCCTGTCTCTCTGAATGCCTTTATTAATTTATTAATCTGATCTTTATCATAAAGCGAAAAATTAAGGCTGTAGTAACCCTCTGTAGATTTTGGTTCAACAAGACTGTTATAAGCCTCTGCATACTCCGGGTTAATTCGTATTGCATCATCAAAAAATTTTATTGCCTCGTCAATTAAGGTAAGATAATATTTTTCATCATAAAGATTATATGACGCCTCCACAATAAGCGCAATGCCAAGATTGTAGTGCGCCTCTGCAGACTCTGGATTAATCCTGATTGCATAATAAAATGCCTTTACTGCCTCATCAAGAAGCCCAAGACGCATTAATGACACACCCTTATTAACAAGCTCCCAAGATTCAAGTTGAATCTTGTCATGATGGGATGGCGGCATTTCCCCTGTTGCCTCTATGTAAAACACCTCAAGCGCATCCCTCAGCTCCTTAAACCCGCTGTATCTTTCATTGGGGTTCTTTCTCAAACACCTGTTTATTATTGAAAATAATCTTGAACCTGTTCTGCCTTTTGCCTGCCCTTGCAGGACATGGTAACTCTTGTGCGCAGTTTCCCAGCTATCTCCTTTTTTAGGATAAAAAGGCATCTCTCCCCTATGCAGCATCTGATGCATTACAATGCCAAAGATATATATATCGCTTCTTACATCAGCCTCGCCGTTAAACTGCTCAGG
>MHEL01000082.1:1206-2684 GCA_001803815.1 Nitrospirae bacterium RBG_19FT_COMBO_42_15
TATTATCAGCAGTCCTTAAAAAGGTTAGCCCCTTTTGCTTCAACATTATCAAATCTTCGGATATTTTCACCCCTTTCCATAATCCTGCAATGCCAAAGTCTGTAATCTTCAAAGTCTTATCATTCGTAATCATAATATTGTCAGGCTTTATGTCCCGATGCGGGGTTACACCCTTTGAGTATGCGTGCTCCATGCCGTAACAGAACTGGATAGACCATGTCAGGGCTTGTTTGAAAGGAATAGGGATTTTTAAATAATGCGCAAGCGTATTTCTCCCTTGTTCATCCGGAGCAACAAATTCGCAGATTACAAACAAACGATTATCAATCTCTTTAATATATTTGGCGTGAACAATATTAGGGTGTTTTTCAAGCCGTATCCATGCCAATGCCTCTTTCTTAAAATTATTCCTCATCTCTTTTGAAAAGAGATACTTGTCCTGAAAGGTCTTTAAAGCGCAGACCTCCTTAAACTCATGGTCATAGCACTCATACACAATCCCCATGCCTGATTTATTTCTGCCCCCAAAGATGCGGAATACTTCATACCTGTTAGCTATACGGTCTCCAATTTTATAAGAGCCGTCTTCATCTACATGAAGCGGCATTTCTATTTTAAAAATCCTCTGTGGAGCAGCAGCATTTCCCTGCAAAGGCGCAGCAGGAATTGGTTTTTCCTGCTTATTTATCTCAATTTTTTCTTTGGCTTTAGCTTTACATTCATTCACCATTTTTCGTATTCGTTCAACATCAAGATACTCTCTCTCTTTTGAAGGAGGCTTATCTTCTGCAAGCTCACTTACTTCTTTTTTGCCAAAAATGTCTTCCTTTAGAAAAACCCCGCCCATCCATATAAAAAACCCGCCCACAAGATATTTCCATCCATCTTCAAAAAAACCAATAATTAAACTGCCGATTACTATAGAAATAACTCCACACTTCATTGCCTCCACTATATTCTTTAACCTTGTCCATTTTGATTCTTCCATTTCAGCACCCAATATTGTGTTTCGCAAGCCTTCTGCCTGCGCCTTTTATAAATATTTGTCCTGAAAAAGCTCAATCCTATTGCCTTCCGGGTCATGAATGTATGCAAACAAACCATGCTCTGCCTCTTCTGTTTTTTCAATCTTTACCCCAGAGGCTTTAAGATGCTCAATAAACCTGTTTAAATCATCTATGCGAAAACTGACAGCAGGTTTTTCAGTCGGCATAGCGCCTTCCTGCCTGCTCGGGAGAATCGCCCATCTTATTTTAGACACCCTGCCGCTATAGCCATAATCCCGCTGATAAAACTCATGATAACAGCATCCATCCTTGTATTCATATCCTATGCCCAAAACCTTGTGATACCATTCTGCAAGCTGCTTCGGGTCTTTTGAATAAATAAAAACACCGCTTATGCCGCTTACAGACAGGTTCTCTTTTCTGCCGCTGTTTGCCTCAATCAGTTCTAAAAATCTTGCCGCCTTCTTTCTA
>MHEL01000082.1:2695-10181 GCA_001803815.1 Nitrospirae bacterium RBG_19FT_COMBO_42_15
ATAGGCAATGTCTTCTACCCATTTGTGTGGAATGTCTGAAAATCCAAATCTTGCTCCAAGCAATGCCCCTGCAACAGCCGCATTGCTATCGGCATCTCCGCCTTCATGAATTATTTTAAGAAGACCGTCAGAAAAAGAAGTGGCATTTTTTAGCGCCCAGAATCCTGCTGACAATGCCTTTAATGTATATCCAATCTTGTTTTCCTCTCCTTTATTAAGCCCCTCATCCAAATCAAGCGCCTCCAAAGGCTCTTCTATTGCCTTAATAAAATATTCCCGAATGCGTAAATCATATAAAACAGCCTCTGCCATAACCTCATGCATTAATTTTTCCATGTCTGATTCCCTGCGCAACAGCGAGCTTATGGCTAAACATACGGCAGCGCATGAGCCAACGCATCTTGGGTCATAATGGGTTATCTTGCAGGCCTGCTCGGCATTGTATTTTACCTTCTCTGGAAATTGATATTCCCAGATGCCTAATATTGATGTCCTCATTATACCGCCATTGGCAGCAGAATTCCGGCCGGAAACCTCCCATACCCTCTTGGCAGCAGAATGAGGGTCGCGCAAAAACCCGGGAGAAATAAGCACAGAATAGACTGTCCTCCCAAGCCCCCTGCCGCCCTGCGCCCAAGAGTGGAATCTAAATGCAATATCCAATACATCAACAGCCTTTTTGGAAAGGATGCTGTCTAAGATGCACAGCAGCATGTCTGTGTCATCTGTCCACTCTCCCACTGCCCAGTGCAGGCGGTCAAAATCCTGCACAATCTGGCTATAGTGGCTCAGGCCGTCTGGATAGAATTGGGAGATGTCCTTTTTAGACATAGTTTCAGTCCCAAGCCCAAGCGCATCACCAATAGCTTGTCCGTAGATAATGCCGTGTATGCGGTCTGATAAGGTTGAATCCATTTAATGCCTCCATACTGATTTTTATAATGGATATATTTGTACCCCATTCCTTTGCCTAAAATATATTTGTTTACAATGCACCTAAAAGCCATTATAAGAATAAACATTTTGCACAATTTCAAGAGTTTCTTGCAGCATTTCTTTAGCTTCTTTTGAAGTTGTTGTTTTATGACCATGAATCAGAAAACTTGTTTTATGATAATATATATGTTTTATTTTTTTCCTTAAGGCACCTGTGGAAATTTTATTGATTAATTGTGAGATATTATCTTGATATTCTTCAATATTAATTACATTATCTTTATTTGTTTTAATAATACCTTTCCTTTTACAAATATCTCTGATGCCAACTTCTAATATTGTTCTGCATAATGAATATACTGCGTTATACTGCTGAAATGCAAAGCAGGTACGAGCTTCTGAAACAAACTCTTTTAAAGCACTGGGAACTGATATGCCCACTATTAAGGAACCAATTTCATAAAGACCTTTAACATATTCATAATGGCTAAACCATGAATAAAATAGATCAGACCCCAGATCATCAATTTCTTTTTCACCCAATTCATCAATATTCAATTCTTTTCCTGTATGGACTTCTAATGACCTAATTATCTTATCAACTTCAAAAACCCATTTACTGCTAATCTTTCTAATTATTCCTTGCGCTTTTTTATCAGTTATTTCAACAACAGAGGTGCAAGTGTCCATTAAATTTAGCTTTATATTTTTTTTCAACACCATGAATTCGCAAAGTAATTTCTTAAAATCCTCATCATCTTTTCCTTCTGTAATTGACATTGACTTAATCACTAATCTATTGACTTCATCCAATCTCAAAGCCATCTGTGTTAATGTATGCTCAAACTCTTTATCCATGTATGATCCTTTTATTAAATTTGTTTTTAATAATTCGTAAAAAAAGGGAAGCGTCCCCTGTTCTCAACTTTACCGCTGCTAATGTGTCGTTTCTTTGCACTCCTTTGAATTAAGCAGGAAACCTAAATGTTAATTGAACAATTCATCCTCAACAAGCCGAATATATTTATTGACATAAAACATATCTGGTTCGTGTTTGGAGGCTCTCACTCGTATCTCAAAGTCAGGCTCCTCTTTGTTAGTGTTATCGTATAGAATTAAACCGATGCCGAAAAGCCTACCAAGAGTATCCAATCTTGCAATGTCTTCAAGCAGGGATTGCCTCGGTACAACGATGTAGGATTTATGGCTGAAAATCTTATAAGCAGACGCTTGTCCAAATGCAGCAATAAGGTTATTAGTGTCAAATTTAATCTCTGCGGAGATAATCTCAGTCGGCAGTTTGAGGATATCACTTTGCTTCGACTTTCGGATGCCAATAACATCAGGAGTTCCCCACTTGTCTCTGAAACTATTACCGCCAAGCTTTATTGCCTTAGTGCATTCTTCAAGTTCCTCCACAATCCAATCAGCAAATGGCTTGTAGAAGTCTTCCTCTCTGAGAAAAGTCGTCTGTGAAACGATTGAGGGCACAACTTCGGTACTCGTCGGTGGCGTAATGGTTGAATCTCTATATTTCAACAACCTGAAAATTCCTCTGTCTGGCTTGTATACCTTATCAGATTCTTTGACATCTAAATCCCATGTGGCGGTTCTCACTGTGTTGTAATTGAATTCTGAGTTGCGCTCTATAATTTTTTTGTTGAGTTCTGTATAGCGCAAACCATCGGGATGCCCTTCCAGTATTTGGAGAGCCATTTCCAATATTTGTTCAACTTTTCCAGGCATATTACTCCTCCGCTATGAATTATGCACACCAGAACTTTGCCAAGATGCAACACTAATAACCTATTTAATTGTTTGTATCCAAATTAAATCGGATAGACCCATTATTTTGGGATACTATCAGAAATATTTCAGCTATACCAATTGTGTGCATAGGGTTGATCTAAACATTAAACATTCTCTCCTAAGTTCAATCATTCTGTCAAGAACCTGTACCATCACTGTGCCTTCCCCTCACTTCAGCCCAATTGCCTTTTCCCTGTTTTTTGCCCTTCCAATATTTTTAATATCTGCTTTTTTTGCCTGTGTAAAATCTGCGCCTTCTATATCAGCGCCTTCAAAGTCTGTATCCTCTAATTTTGCTCCTCTTAGATTAGCTCCCTTTAAATTTGCTTTTCTCAGGATAACCCTTTCCATATTGGCCTTACTCAAGTTGGCTCCGCTTAAATTTGCTCCTGTTAAATCAGCTCCGCCATGTGCATGATGAATCCTAAAGTGACCGCTTAAGTCAGCTCCTGTTAGATTGGCGTTACTCATGTTGGCTTCCTTCAGATCAGTTCCTGTTAATTCAGCGCTGCTTAAGTCTGCACCGCTCAGATTTGCATTATATAGCTTTGCATTATCAAGGTCGGCCTTAATCATAATAGCCCCGCTTAAATCTGCATTGTCCAGTTCCGCATCGCTTAAATTAGCTCCTCTCAGATCTGCCCCGCTCAGATTTGCATTATTTAATTTTGTCTTTTCTAACTTTGCCTTGTTTAAATTGGCTCCACGAAGGCTAACATCGCTTAAGTCCATGCCAGAGAGGTTCATTTTACTTAAATTCCTGCTGCTTAAATCCCTATTTGAGCTTAAAATCTGCTTTACCTGCTCTATGGTAAGCCTTTCCTCTTCGCTGTATGCCGGGGCTATAAGAAAATTTATGAGTAGTATTAAAAAGATGAAAAAGTATATTGGATTTCTAAATGCTTTCATTAAGGCATCTCCTTTTGTTTATGTCTCTTCTCTTATCTCATTTCTGTTGGCGCTATTGTTTACTGTTTTATGGAAAATTCTTCTCAATAGGCGTTCCTTCGTTGATATTATCCTCAATTGCAGCAACAAGGTTCATTATATTAATAATAACTATTCCAAATCCTGATGTTAGCGGGTCATCCTTGCCAAGCTCCTTTTTAAGCCTTTTTTCAATTTTTTCTGCCTTCTCCCAAAAGGGATTAATAATTTTTTTAAGGACCTTTTCATATCTTGATTTTTCTTTTGAGAACCTTTTATCGCTAAAAAACTTAAGAGCGAGTGCCATAAAATCTACAAATGAATCGCGGGATACTTTTTCTTCCTTTGCAGCCCTTTCTATACTTAGCAAGGCGCTTTTATTTATAAGATATGTTTTTCGTATGCCTTCTCTAATTTCAGGATTTGGTGATAAACTATCATCCTTCTTTTTAAGTTCTTGAAATAAAGGAACGATCATCTCAAAAACCTTGATATTATTTATGCTGTATAATTTTGAAACATGCTTTATAGCAGCGTGCGCCTCCTTGCTGAGACAAAAGGTTGTGCGGACAGGCTGCTGCTTAACTGGAAGTATATTCCTTGACACCCCTTCTTCTAATTCAATTTCTTTTAAGCCTTTATTTAAACTCATACATGCACCTCCATTGTTATCGGAAGCATAACAGATTACCAATTCTTTGTCAAGTTATTTTTCTTTATTTAGATTATTTTAAATAATCGGTTAAGGGGCTGGCTGAGCAGGCCGCAATAAAAAGTGGCGAAAACCAGTAAAGAACTTAAGGATACCTGTTTACTAAATCGCTTATGAAAAAGATGTCAAGATACTTGAAGCAAAAGGCGGGTGTTGGTTTTTGATGTTGTTGCAACGATGATTGTAAGGATCGGAGCAGGCTAAGACATTTTAACTTGCCTTCCTTAATTTCAATAACTCATTGCGCACTGTTTCTCTGACCACTTCCTGTATTGGCCGCTTGTCCTGTTTGGTATAGTTGCGCAAGGCCTGATTCATTGCTGTCTGATACCCCTGCCCTTCTTGCTCAGCTTCATTTTTAAACCATTCAAGTATATCTGTATCAATCCAAATGGTAATTCTGGTCTTGTTCTTATGCGGTATAACAGGCCCGCGTTTTCCTTTACTAAAATCGTATTCTTTCTTTATGTCATTTTTTTTCTTCATATCTTTCCCTTTCTTTTTTAGTTGCTTTTCTGGCTGAAATCAGCCTGATTTTATCCTCTCCTGCATAGGCATATACAACCACCAGCATCCTTCCTAAAAGGTCTGCTCCAAGAGTAATAAAACGCTGCTCTTCATGCCGCTCGTCTTCTATGGTTATTGCCAGTGGGTCATCAAGAGCTGTCGCAGCATGTGGAAATTCTATTTTGTGCTTTACAAAGTTTTCTGATGCTTTATTGGTATCCCAGACTACATTCATAGACAATTATATGTATATTATATGTATATGTCAATAGTTATTTAAGTTTTATGTTCTTGCTCTGGTTCGTATAAGAAGGAAAAAAGGGTCTGGCCTTGAAATATCAGTTTCTCCCCCTTAACAACCTCCACCTGCAAATCACAATAATCCGCAATCCCTTTATATTAAGCCCTGCATGAGCCTTATAAAACAGCCTCATCATTGCTGCAAATTGATATAATCCTAATTGTATAACATGGTATTGTCAAGGCTTTTTATAAATTGTTTGGCAGAATTGAATATATGGCAAAGGTCTTTTCTTATTGGCAATAATGCTTAAAAAATCTTGACTGTATACCAAATATCTATTTATAATGTTTTAAGCATAGAATAAAAATATCAGGCAAACAATTTATAATTGATAATAGCATGGGTTCCATGCTATTATAAGTATGTGATCCGGTCATTTAAAGACAAGGGAACAGAAGATATTTTTAATGGCAAAAATTCTAAAGATGCAAGAGGAACATGCCCGCAATCGTTATGGAAGATTGCATCAAGGAAATTGGATCAACTCGATTCTGTAAAACATCTGAATGAACTGCGTGTTCCCCCAAACAATAAATTTGAAGCCCTGACAAAAGATAGAAAAGGGCAATATAGCATAAGGATAAATAATCAATATCGCATATGCTTCACATGGCATGAATCAGGACCAGAAAAAGTAGAGATTACGGATTATCATTAGTTATAAATTGTTATATTTTAAGGAGGTAAATATGGTTCGCATACCAACACATAGAGAGCCAACTCATCCCGGGGAGATGCTTCTTGAAGAGTTTTTAATTCCTATGGGTATTACCCAGCGGGAATTGGCAAAGGAAATTCATGTTTCATACCAGAGGATTAATGAAATCATCAACAAACGCCGTAGTATAACACCCAGTACAGCTTTGCGGCTTGCTAAATTCTTCGGAGTTTCAGAAGATTTCTGGATGAATCTACAACTCAGATGGGATATATATAAAGCGAAACTTAATGAGGCAAAAGAATTAGAAACAATAAGGGTCATCAGAATGAATGGGGCGTTGGTATAACCTCGGGCATAGCGTCAAATCTTCACCGCTCACAGCCTCGCCTTGTCCCTCTATTAGACCTTCTCCCCTGCCTTTACAGCAATGCCTTTTGCATTGCTTATAACATGATAGTTTGTAACAATAGCGCCGTCGTGCCTTACAATAAAACCGCTGCCCTGACTTATGGGGTTGCCCTTTTGGTCATAGGCTATGAAAACAACAACTGCCTTGTTGTTTTCCTTAAAAATCTTATCAGCGTCTGCAAAAGAGGCGGCTCTCCCACATCATTCCTTTGCCTCTTTTAGAATGGCCTCATATACATCATCACTTATCCAGAAACCATTCTCTTTAAGCCTCTTTATTAGTGGTTTAACCTCCACTAATAAACCTTTTTCTTTGGCGGCAATCAATATTCTCAATGTCCCAGTAACTTTAATATCTCTTAGTTTAGCAATCTTTCTGCCCAATTTGTCATCCATAATGAGAGTGTCTGTTTTTAATTCCTCTGCAAGGATTATCACTTCTGCTTCGCCATTGTCAATATCTGTCAGGAGATATTCCTTAGCCAGCTTATTCTTTATCTTTCTGGGTTTTATCCATTTTTCGGTTTTTATCTCTTTTACTCCAAAACTATCCTTACTTCCGGATAGCAATTCCTGTTTTACAGCATTAGGTATGTAAACTTCCTTAAAAAGCTTTTTTAACAGGCCTAATTGATTTATGGAAGAAGGTAGACAATTGGTGAGGTGTTAACAACAGCAATGCTCTTAGTCAATGGCAACTTTCATGTCCTTTTCAAATTCTTCTAATGTGGAAATGGATATCTGATACTTCCCCAGTATTTTCAAAAAAGAAACCTTATCCATCCCTGCGAGTTTAGCTGCCTTTCCTGATGAGAGCTTGCCCAGTTCATAAAGTTTTACTGCCGCTGCAGTTTTTAGTTCTCTGGAGAATTCGTCTTTTGACTCTTTTAATGATATAAGTATTTCTTCAGGATATTCTATTGTCAGTGTTCCCATGTTAGCCGCCCTCCTTTTTTACTGCTATTTATATCATAAATTACTTTCTGAATATTAAATAACTAAAAAGTGAAAAACATTTTGATGTCCTAATTTTCTGAACCTCTGCTCTTTTAAGGCAGTAATAATTTCCAGAGCCTTTTTACAATTACAGACTATAAAAAGTATAGCCCCTTTGTGAAAAGAGGTCAATACAAAAACTTATCTCAAAATCTTTATTAGACTCAGTATAATTACACCAGTGTTAATATTGAAATTTTCTATATAGGAATTTGATGAATATGGT
>MHEL01000083.1:0-2531 GCA_001803815.1 Nitrospirae bacterium RBG_19FT_COMBO_42_15
ATAATTACCCCTACTTCTTTAAGGCGTGAGTATTTTAACATCACTTATAATAAATTTGCCACAAAAAAAAAGAGGGCACCCGTTATTTGGGGTGCCCGTTATGCATTATTAAATATTCTATTTTTTCTGGACGCTTCTTGCAATAAGGAGTTCAGCGCCAAGAACAATCCCTGCGACAAGCAGAGGGATAAAGACCACCTTAGAGCCTGTAGGCGGCTTTAATAATATCCAGTACCATGTTGTAATTGTGTGCTTTGAACCCTTCTCTCCGTTTGTACCATCCCATGTTGCAAAGGCAATAGGTGTGAATCTGCCCTCTTCAAACTGCATATCATCCTTGTTATCAGTCTTAAGCGGCCTAATCATCATTACCTTCCATGTGCCTTTGTTATAGCTGCCTCTGGCATTTACATTTGATTTGTCCCTGGCCTTTATGTTCTTAAACCCGGTGGAATCCATAACCTTTATAGATTGCTCTGCCTTTGTACTGCCGCTCTTCCAGTGCCAGACATTTACAGGATGGCTGCCGTCTCCCATTCCAAAATACGGCTTCTCCATCTCCTCTGGTATTGTAACAGGAAGCTGGATTGCAACTGCATCCTCATTAAGCTCGCCGTCAGCAAGCTCCTGCGCCTTTGCATCTCCGGGAATGCTGTTTGTCCTGTCATCCCACTCAAGGAGGAATGCAATATCCTTATCATTATAAACAGCCTTTACTGTAATATCTTCAACTGAAGGGGTAAAGAATCTCTCTTTTCCTATAATCTGCCCCACAAGCGGATATGCTGTGCTCTCCACATCCTTCCATTTTTCATCATTTACATCCTTTGGAAGCTCGCCTGTCAGCCTTTTTGCCTTTACAACAGTATCCCCATCTTTTATCCTTCTTGCCTCATTCTTAATAGAGGTGACATAATTTACAACATGCCACTTCTCTTCGTCAGATAATTTCTTCTTGCTTGCAGGGTCGTCAAATGCAGGCATTGGCGTGCCCGGTATTCCAGTGCTTATACGGGAATATATATCCTTTGGGTCGCTTCCTGCCCTGAACAGCCACGGCTTTGTAAGGTTTCTCGGCCAGAGCCTGTTGCCTACCCAATCGTCCTTTAATTTCTTCGTTGCATCGCCCTTGCCCTCGTCGCCATGACACTCTGAGCATCTGTCAATAAACAGCTCCTTGCCTTTTTTAATGCTATCAGCAGATGAGCTCACCTGTTTTCCGTAATTGATCTTTGCAGTCGGCTCACCCTCTAATCCAGCTAAGGATTTTACATAAGCAACAAGATTCCACATATCCTTGTCAGACAGCACATCCTTCCAGAACGGCATTGATGTGCCTGTCATGCCATTGGCTATCATCTTGTATATATCTTCTTCATATGGAAATGGATTGTCAAGATTGGATGTCTTATATTTGTAAATGCCTGATGTGAAATCCCTCGGTCTTGGATTTAAGAAATCTGCTGCAGGGCCGTCGCCAGCCCCAGTCCATCCGTGGCACCATGCGCACTTTTTTTCATAAACCTTTTTACCTGCCTCCTTATCACCCTTTGCTGCCTCAGAAATACTTACAGAAGCAATAAGAAGGAGAACTGCTAACAGGTAATGCAATTTGAATAGTTTTTTGATATTCATCCTTCCACCATCCTTTTTATTAAAATGTTTCATCTAAAATGTCCTCGGTTTATTGCCTGAATAATCATATATGAACATTGAAACCTTCCATATCTCTTCCTCTGATATAAAATGCTCCCAGATAGGCATTGCAGAAAGCCACGGAGCGCCCTCTTTTGGAAGGCCAGGTCCGCCTGTTGCCACCCTCCAGAAGACAAATGACTCTGAAAGCTGGGCAATGGTATCTGTTCCCATAAACGGCAGAGGCTGCGGATTAAAGCCTTGATAGAAATGTCCCTTGCCGTCAAGTTTGTCGCCATGGCAGTAGAAGCATTGCTTAAAATAAACCTCCCCGCCCTCTTTTACATATTTTGCAAAATTTGCCGCGTCATCTCTTAATGGGTTCTTCAGGGTGAGAAGATTATAGCTTTTATTATATACATTCACGCTTGAAGGAGGCGCAGGATGGATTGACCTGAGCTCCACAGGCGCATCATAACTCGGCGCCACACTGCCGTAAGTAATATAGGCGGCAAGCAATGGAATTACAGCAAAGATTATATTTCTAAGCATCCTCTTGCTGGGGTCTGTCAAAGTTGCCTTTATTGGCGCCATCAATGCCTTTGCATCCTCCTCTTTTGCTGTAAGATAAAGAAGGATGGTAACAATGACAAATAACATATACATCTTTAACAGGCTTGTAGGAATAAGAGGCCATGTCCCGGGATGAAGGAATCGGCCTATTACAGGCACCACTATTTTAAATATCAAATAGGCGCCTATTGTCAGCAGTGCGAATAAAGAAAGTTTTGACATTTTCATAATATTTTCCCCTTTTATTTTTTTGTAGGGGCGGACAGCCGTTCGCCCCTACTCTAATTTCTAACCCTTTTGTGCCTTAAGGTATTTTACCAGCA
>MHEL01000083.1:2587-2786 GCA_001803815.1 Nitrospirae bacterium RBG_19FT_COMBO_42_15
GTCAAGGATTGCCCTTCTCAGATATGCCTCATCCTTTGAACCAACCTTTGTCAGATCAGGGCCG
Source organism: Nitrospirae bacterium RBG_19FT_COMBO_42_15 (assembly GCA_001803815.1). Lineage (GTDB taxonomy): Bacteria > Nitrospirota > CAKKRA01 > 9FT-COMBO-42-15 > 9FT-COMBO-42-15 > 9FT-COMBO-42-15. The sequence continues at coordinate 2,652 of MHEL01000083.1, forward strand.
ACTGCGCCTGCAAATGCCCCAATCTTATGGCATGCGCCGCAGGCGTATTTACCCAAAGCCTCTTCTGCTGTCTTTGCCGGCGCCGGAGGCGCCTCTGCTGCGCCTGCTGCTGGCGCTGGTGCTGCATCTGCGCCT
>MHEL01000083.1:2815-8651 GCA_001803815.1 Nitrospirae bacterium RBG_19FT_COMBO_42_15
ATCCTTTGTCTGCAGGAAGGCAATAACTGCGTTTATTTCTGCCGGTTTTAGACCGACAGCAGGGCCGCTTATTTGAGGCATTGGACTCTCAGTATCATTTGTCCCTGCCTTGCCAAAACCCGCGACAACAAAGGCAGAAGGCTCCATCATGGATTCCCTAAGATATTCCTCTCCTGTTTTTGCCTTGCCTTTATAGCGGGGGTCCTTTAGCCTCTCCTCGCTTTTTGCATGCATCTGTGTAATTTCTGGCGCCCTTCCTCCAAGCAAAGGGTTATGGCAGAGCGTGCATGTGCCTTTTCCTTCAAATATCTTTTTGCCAAGTGCAATATACTGGTCCATGCCCATTGCGCCTATGGTCTCCTCCTCTGCTGGAGGCGGCGCAGGCCTTACCTGCGGGATTCCATAATTAGCAAATAGCGTATATCCAGCCAATGATACTAAGGCAACGATACTAATCTTTATAAAAGTTTGCATGTATCAACCTCCTAAATATATTGTAATGCGTAACAAGTTATCCGTAATATGCGCTTTAAAAAAACTCATAACTCATTACTTTTTTTTAATGCTCTGCCTGCTTCTTAGCAGCAAACTGGGCAAGCCAGAAAACAAATATTACAAGCAGCATAAATAATATTGTACTTACGCTGACAACATTGGCTGCATAACCTATTGTAGGCGTAAATGCATCTGGAGAACTATCCCTCATAATTGAATTAACATGCCAGTGCTGTCTTATTGCAGACCTAACATATCCCATTAGGCCCATCAGCCATGTAAATGAGACAGCAAGGAGTATAAGCGCATATTGAGACCTTGCAGGCATCTTGCCCCATTCAATGTCGCCTGTTGATTTTGAATTTTTAAACAACCTGCTCTCAATTATTGAAATAGCTATAATCACACTCAAAGTGGTAAAAACCTGCGGAACCGACATGCCGACCTTAATATTTGAAGGCACCATGTAGCTGTATATACCGAGTATAATTATATTCAAAATTCCCACAGCAAATATTGCAATCTCAGCAGCAACACCCTGTTTCGCCCAAGCTGCTGTTGCTATCTTGCTGCTCCTCTTATATAAGGTAAAGCTGAGGAATGTGAAGAGTATCATTATATTGACTGCTGTATTCTTTGCAGGCATCAGACCAAGCGGGCCAAGCAGTGAATGGTGCGTGCCTCCGATTGCCTTCATCTCCTTTGGCGTCATTATCAGTGTATGCGGCGTAAACCAAACAAGGAAGCAGGCAACAATAACAATAGCAATATATTTTATATATTTTGTATATCTCTCTGAGCCTTTAATCCTCTCCATTCCGCACCAGAGGTAATAATTCGCTGAAAGAAAGAGCGCTCCGATCAAAACCGCCTGTGTAATAAAGAGCCATGCAAAGGCGCCGCCCATCAAGGTAATACCCATTGTCTGGCTGTAGGCATAAATCTCTGCTGTAAGCCAGTAGCCTGCAAATGGCAATGGAAGAAGCGCGCTTATTGCAATAATATTAGCTGTATATCCAACCCAGTCGTAGTGGCCTCGTTCCTCTTTTGTCTTTGCGCTTAAAAATTTATATGCTGCATAAGCGCCGACAACAGAGCCGCCGTATGCAATATTTGCAATGAACCTGTGAAGATTAACAGCATTCCAGAGAGGTCCTCTTATCGCCTCCCAGACATTTCCTGTAAATACGCCTGCAGCATCAACGCCTGACGGCGCCATCATGAATGTTGCAAAGGAATTGCCAAGTACCATGATGGTCATGCCGGAGACATTCAGCATAAGTCCGAGCGTAAGATGCACCCACTTTCTGGAGCCGTATCTCATGTTGTCCCACCCATAGTAGTAAATATACAGAAAGAAGCTCTCTGCAAGGAACAGGATGGCATAAATGATCATTACAGAGCCGAATATGCCTGCAAGATACTTCATAAAATCAGGATAGAAGGCTACAAGCATAAAGACAAGAATGCCGCCTGATGTTGCTGTAAGCGAAAATGCGGTCATACTTACCTTTATAAACTCATGCGCCATGTGGTCGTATCTTTCATCCTTTGTCATCATGCCGACGCCTTCAATAACAAGCACGAATATCGGAACTGCAAGAACAAAGGCTGCAAAGAAGAGGTGAATCTGCGCCACAATCCAAACCGAAATCCTGCTGTTATAACCTTTTATCTTTGGATAATCCTTTTCCTTCAGCTTTGGCGCAGGCGGATATTCTGCCTTTTTCCCTTCTTCCTTCTTTGAAGCGCCTGCCTCTACTGCCTCTTTCTTTTCTGCCTTTTCTGAGGCAGAGGCAACTTCTGTATTAAATATCTTTGAGACAGGCGCAATTACAGACGCAAACAAGGGGACTATTAACATCAGCGAGAATATTAGGGTAATCGCCAATACCTGTCTTTTTATATCTTTTCCCTTATAAAAAAAACTCATTATCCTTCCTCCTTTAAGAGAATTAACCTGCGATATCCCCCTATTTTGGAAAGAGGGTCAAACCTTGAAACTTCATTAAAAGCACATCAACTAAAAAGAAATATATGCCGCTTCCCACCAAAGCGGCAAAAAAGGCTCCTGATTTCATTCCTCCCCTCCTTTCAAAATGTTTATCTCAATTCTTAAATGCTTGTTTAGATATTACGCTTTAGCGCTTTGAAATTTCTTAATGCACTGCCTTCACACCATGGCTGTACAGCACAAGCCACCAGAAATAGACCAATACCGCAATAAGAACGCCAAAGAACAAATACTTTCCATTCTTTGATTCTTCTTCTTTTTCGGTTTTCTTCTTTGTGGTCATCATTAATTTATCCCTCCCTTTAATTTTATTTCCAGTAATACAGGAAATAATAAATAATTAACAAAACAGCAACAGCAACATTCATCAACAAACCGGTTAAGATAAAGGCATTAAAAAACTTCGTCTTCATAGATTTCTTATTTTTCTGATGAATATCCATTGCCTGCGCATTCATGGTAAACCCCGTTAGAAAGGACGGGCTTTTACCCCGCCATTTCTATAAAGATATAAAGAATTTAAATCTTATCTATAATTATCCCCGCCGTAAACGGGGCTTTCTAACGGGGTAAACTGCGCCCCCTTATTATTGCCTGTTCAAGTTAGGGATATACCTGTACACTTCGGGATTTTTATTAATGCAACGAATAAAGATAGGATAAAATAAATTAATGCGAATGTGATTATATAAAATATTTGGTATGAAAATAACAACCTTCCTCCCTCCCCTGAAGTAAGGCAAAACGGTGTGTTTATATCCTATCTCTTTAAAATTGTCAAGTATTTTTTGATTTAAGATTGTTAAGTATTTCTAACTATTGGAGATTACAGGATTATTAACTTATCCATATCCGATTTTCTTTGTCCTCTACAACCTCGCCAATCTCGGATACAGCAAGAGAATTTGCCTTGGAAAGTAAGGCTATAAGTCTTTCCTTTTTCTCCTTTGGGCAGGAGATTAAAAGGCCGCCAGAAGTCTGTGCATCAGCTAAAATATACTTTGTCTCATCTGTTATTGAATCTCCCCAGATAATCTTCCCTTTAACATACTCCAAATTATTCTTTGTGCCGCCGGGGATATGTCCTTTCTTTGCATAATTCCACACACTTTTAATGGTTGGAATGGAAGATAGCTTAAGTTTTGCACCGACACCGCTTGCCTTTAACATACCGTAGAGATGGCCGAGAAGGCCGAAGCCGGTAATATCTGTTGCAGCCTTAATCCCTGACTCAACCATTGCCTCTGAAGCGCCTTTATTTAAAAATGACATCACTTTAATCACTTCCTTAATATCATCTTCAGATGCTTTATTCTCTTTGATTGCCTTTGAAATAATCCCTGCGCCGAGGGGTTTTGTTAAAATCAAGGCATCACCCGCCTCTGCCATATCATTACGCACAACCTTATCAAGCTCAACAACTCCGGTAACAGTAAGGCCGTATTTTGGCTCAGGGTCATCTATGCTGTGGCCGCCTATAATCTCAATGCCAGCCTCCTTTGCCTTGTCTACACCGCCTCTTACAATCTCTCCAAGGATTGATGCCGGAATTGTATTAATAGGAAAGGCAATTATGCTTAATGCAAAAAGCGGTCTGCCGCCCATTGCATATATGTCGCTTATTGAATTTGCAGCAGATATCTGACCATAGGCATAAGGGTCATCCACAATCGGCGTGAAGAAATCCACTGTCTGGACAATAGCCCTTTTATCATCAATTTTATATACAGCAGCATCATCAGCAGTTGCAGTGCCAATGATGATATTTGGGTCAGCTACTGGAGGCAGATGTGAAAGGACAATAGACAAGTCCTTTCTTGTCATCTTGCACCCGCACCCGCTGCCATGGCTTAGGGATGTGAGTTTAATATTTTTACTGTTTTTGCTCCAAAGTTTCATTCACACCTTCTCCGATTCTCCCCTTCCCCGTTTCTTTTCTTTTGGCGGGAGGATGTGGGAATCGAACCCACCGACCCTGACTCTCATCAGGGCCCATTGGATTTGAAGTCCAAGAGGCACACCAGAAACCTATCTCCTCCCAAAACAGTTTAGCCCTTTAAAAAAAATGGCTAAACATCAATGCAAAATGCAAATTTTAAATTGAAAAATGCAAAAGTAGTGAAAATTAATCTCTCTATTTTATACTTTGCATTTTGCACTTTACAACTTTCATTTAATTAATACCCTCTTATCCCCTACCCTCCTCGTAAACTTCATTGAATCAAAATGCTCAAGCAATGGGACTGCGTATTTCCTTGAGGTGTTTATTATATCCCGAAATTCAGATACAGTCATCTCTTTTTTTTCTGCAAGGAATCTGCTGACCTTTGCCTTTATATCATCATATACCTTTTTGTGAAAATACATGGAATCATTTATCCTGACAAGCTCTCCATCCTTCACCATCAAATTTATAACATCCTTTGTCTGCCTGTCATCTATCTTTAATTCCTTTGAAAGCTCCTCCCGCAATGGCGGCTGTGTATTTGCTTTTAGATATATGCTGATAATCTTCTCCTTTAATGCCTCCTGACCAGAGGCAAGCTGAACCTTAAATTCTGAAAGCCTGAGAAGCTGTTTATCTGCTGCAACCTTTCCTGCCTTCTGAAGGCTATTGATAACAAAATTAAAGAGGGTGTCTGATATATTTTTAATGCCTCCTTTAACAACCTCTTTTTCTATACCCTGCTTTAGCGGATTCTTCTTGTGAAAGTCTCTTAGTAATGAAAGAATCTTTTCATTTATACCTTCTAAAACACCCTTATATATATAAAGCCCCTGACCAATATCAATAATCATACCTTTGCCTGCAAGGGCTGCCACAACTACTTTTAAATCTTCTACAGATGTATCTATCCAACCCTTAAGGTCTTTAGCAGCCTTCTCTGATTTTTCTTTTTTAAAAAAATATAGAACCTTCTCTTCTAAATTACCTTTTTTAAATCCCTCAAGCCCCTTTACAATTGCATTTGCCTCTCTCTTTTTATGCCGCAGGGCATAAGGGTCAAGCACCTCGCCGCCGCCAATGGTTATCATTGGTGAGTATTGCCTGATTATAAACCTGTCGCCTGAAAGGCATACAACAGGGCTCTCTAATCTAATCTGGACAACAGCATTCTCACCCTCTTTAAGCTCATCCCTGTCTAATAGATAGACCCTTCCCATTGCCTCTGCTGTGCCTGTATAAAAACGGATACGCGTCCTGTTTTTCAACAGCCTCTCAACTACATCGTGAGCCTGCCGAACCGAATCTTTTAATAGATTCAATTCTGTATCAATCATATAAGCAGGCTGGAGATAATCAGGAAGGGAAACAACATCGCCCCT
>MHEL01000084.1:0-5248 GCA_001803815.1 Nitrospirae bacterium RBG_19FT_COMBO_42_15
TGCGCTTATTGCGAGGATAAATCAATATTTGCCTTACAGGTCATCCATACAGCTTGATTACAGATACTATCTTGATTCATGGGAGATAAACGCGCATACTGTAGACACAAAGCTCTTTCATTATCTTACTGACAATCTTATTTTACGCTTAAGATACAGATACTACAATCAGGACACTGCATATTTTTATAAGGAAGGTTATGCTTCATTGCAAGAATATATTACCTCTGATGATAAGCTGGGCGGCTTTGCTGCAAATTTATTTGGCATAAAGTTTGATTACGGACTCAAGGGCATATCGTGGTTTAGAAAGAATAAGATTCTTAGAGAGGCGAGGGTTGATATAAACTACGAAAGATATATCCAGACAACAGGGCTTCATGCTAATATTATACAAGTTGGATATTATATGCCGTTTTGATTCAGATTTACCCAGAGGGGCCATCTGCTTCGTTGTCGCTCCTGTCTGCCGACAGGCAGGTCGGCCTCGCATCCTCACCCCTCTTGCTAAATCTGTGGAGTAAACTATATATATGAAAATAGTATTGTTGATAGTTGTATTAATAGTATTCCCTATAACTGCTTATGCAGACGAAGGGGGATTTAAAAAATCCAAAAAACTCATGGGCACAGAGATGGAGATTACTGTTGTCTCTGCTGATGAAAAGGCTGCCCATAAGGTAATAGATGCAGCATTTGCAGAGATAAGGCGCATTGAAGAGCTGATGAGCACATACATACCTGAAAGTCAGATTTCAAAGATTAATTCTGCTGCAGGTAAGAAGGCTGTAAAGGTTGATCATGAATTATTAAGGCTTATCAAAAGGGCAGTAGAATATGCAGAGATGACAGAGGGAGGATTTAATATTGCAGTCGGGCCATTAATAAAACTATGGCGAGTCTCAGAGGGCGGGAATATCCCAAAAAAAGATGAGATAAAAAAAACACATGAGATAATAGACTACAGGGATATTGTTATTAATGAGAAAAAGGAAACGGTTTTTCTTAAAAAGAATGGCATGGCTATTGACCTGGGTGGAATTGCAAAAGGCTATGCCTCTGACAGGGCTGAAATCGTTTTAAAAAAGAATGGGATTGTTTCAGGCATTGTTGCAGTTGCAGGCGATATAAATGCCTTTGGTAAGAAGGCAGACGGAAACAAGTGGCGCGTTGGGATACAGCATCCAAGAAAGAAAGGCACATTCATAGGCATAATTGAACTTGAGGATGAGGCAGTGTCAACATCAGGCGATTATGAAAGATTTTTTATAAGGGATGGGAAAAGATATCACCACATAATAGACCCAAAGACAGGTGAGCCTGCAGGCAAATGCCAGAGTGTAACTATTATTGCAAAGGAGGCAACAGCAACAGATGCGCTCTCAACAGGCATATTTGTAATGGGCCCTGAAAAGGGGATGGAATTAATAGAAAGGCTTCCTGATGTGGAAGGAATAATAATTGACGCAAAAGGGAATATGGCAGTCTCATCAGGACTCAAAAACCGTATAAAGGATAAATGATGGCAAGGGAAAAACCGCTTACAAAAATCTCTGATGTCCTGTTAAAGATCGCAAAGAAATTTGACTTGGAGATAAAGATAGTTGAGCAAACAATCAACAAGAACTGGGGTAAGCTCGTTGGAGAAAGGATTTCAGCACATACAAAACCTGATGCAGTTAGCTACCGGAAACTGCTTGTGTATGTAGACAGCCCTGCATGGATGCAGCAGCTTATGTTTTTAAAAGAGGATATAATTAAAAACATTAACGAGGCGGCAGGAAGGCAGATAATAAAGGATATTAAGTTCCAGATAGGTGATATTACAAAAGAGGTTGAAACAACATCAGAAGAAAATTCTACAAACAAAAGCGAATTCAGACCTTTAACAAAAAATGATCTTGTCTTTGCAGATGAGGTGATAAGGCCAATTGCAGATGAGAAAATAAAGGTCAAGGCAAAAAAGGCAATAATAAAATATCTGACAGTAAAAAACAAGAAATAGCCAACATTCTTCTCTTATTACCCAATCCCCCAAAAATACCCATTCATGGTAATAGAATAATATCATTTCAAAGATTAGAATAATACCAATAATATGAATTATGCTCTACAGAGTATAAAGAAAAAGGCACTTAGAAGGGAATCTAAATAGAATAAAAGAGAAAAAATTTTCTTATAATTGGTAAAGAAATACCAACTAAGCATTAATAATTAAATTACATAAATTCTAATATATTGATAAATAAAGGGATTAGTTATGAAGTGATATATGGCACAGATATTGCTTTATATAGTATTAAAGAGCATGAAAACCTGAGGATGCAGCCATGAAAAAAAGAATACAAAATAGTAAGATGGCCTTACAGATTTTGTTTCTAACATTTCTATTCCTCTACCCTCAACCTGCATTTGCCTTTGACTATCTCAAGTTTGCGCTTGGGGTTGGCAGCGGTTATGTAATACATGAGGCTGCGCATCAGGCAGTGGCAGATGTCAATGGAATGCCATTTAAATGGAAGGCTGGTTCTGGCGGCACATGGGTTTCCTCCAGCGATACAACTGACAGTGAAAGATATGAACTTGCCTCTGCTGGCCTCGGTTCACAGGTATTATCAACTGAAATAATATTAAACACAAAGGATATTCCAAAGGACAATGAATATGTAATAGGTATGCTTACATTTAATGTTGTAAATGCGCTAATATATGTGGTTACTGATGGAATAATGTATCCCAATGACAATCATGGCGATATAGAGGTAATGGATAAGGCAGGCCTTGATAAGGATTATGTAAGCACCTTCTTGGTTGTCCATTCCTTATATACAATATACAGGGCATATTATAAAACCGATATCCCAGTATATATGACAATGAGCAAGAACGAGCTTAAGGTCGGGGTTACAATATTAAGGTGGTGAGAATAGCAGCAGAGAGTCACAGCATAATTGGGGTGTGAGGGGACATGGGGTCTGCTTTAAGAACAGACAAGAAAGGCAAGGAGCGTCCAAAAAAAACACAGAACAAAAAACCTGCCTCCCCAAGATCTTCCCCTGTACCTGCCAAGATTTCCCCGCCTCGTCTTACAGAAAATGTATATCTCCGTAAGAGGCTGTTTAAGAATTTGGATAATGCCCTCAAAAAGCCTGTTGTCTGGATTGCAGCGCCAGGAGGCTCAGGCAAGACAACCCTTATTGCGAGCTATTTTAAGGAAAGAAACCTTCCCTGCCTATGGTATCAGATAGACGCAGGCGATGGGGATATTGCCTCCTTTTTTTACTACATGGGTCTTGCAGTAAAATATGCAGCCCCTCGTTATAAAAAGCCCTTGCCCCATTTAACACCTGAATACCTTGCAGGTTTGCCTGTATTTACAAGAAATTTTTTTCGTGAACTGTATAGCAGGTTTTTAGGGAAGCAGCGAAAGGGAGAAGCGGGGAAACTGAGAAGCGGAGACTCTCCCAGTCGCCGTTTCACCCATTCTCCGTTTCTGGTAGTTCTGGACAACTATCAGGATGCGCCAGCAGACTCACAACTCCACGAAATTATATTAAATGGACTATCAGAGATACCTGAAGGCATTAATGTTATTATTGTTGGCCGTCTGCCAATGCCGCCTGTCATGGCGCGTTTAAATGCAACCGAGAAGTTATCCCTTCTTGACTATGAGGACATTCGTCTAACAGCAGAAGAGAGCATAGGGATAAGCCAGATGCGTATTGGCAGGAAGGGGATTAATAAAGACGCTATATTATCCTTACACGAAAAGACGCAGGGATGGGTTACAGGCCTTGTGCTTATGCTGGAGCATCAGGGGTCAGCAGACTTGATGCAAAGGCATGGCAGCGGATTTACAACTCAGGCGATGTTTGACTATTTTGCTGGTGAGATATTTCAGAAATTAGCTTTAGCTTCACAAGAAATACTTTTACAGACAGCATTTCTGCCGATAATGACCACATGCCTTGCACAGCAGCTTACAGGTTCGCATCAGGCAGGCGAGCTCCTTGCTGAATTAAACCGTAGAAACTACTTTACAATAAAGAGGCCTCTTCCTGAGCCTGTTTATCAATATCATCCTTTATTTCGTGAATTTTTATTGGCTCAGGCAAGGCAGCAGCTTACAAATGCACAATTTGTTCAGACACAGCGCAGGGCAGCAGAGATATTAGAGGGAGCAGGGCAGTTTGAGGATGCTATTGTTTTATACAGCCAGACAGGAGACTGGGAGAGGCTTGCGGGGCTTATTCTGCAGCACGCTCGTACAATGGTGGAGCAGGGCCGTAGTCAGACGCTGGAAAAATGGATATGTAACCTTCCTGAGGAGATGCAATACAACACCCCATGGCTGCTCTATTGGCTGGGCGCCTGCCGCCTGCCATTTGCCCCGGCCAAAGCCCGCAGCTATTTTGAACAGGCGTACAGGTTTTTTAAGGAACATTGCGACAGAACAGGGATGCTTCTTGCATGGTGCGGGATTATTGAAGCAGCGCAGATGGAATTGGGCGACTTGGAAGCCCTTGTTCCCTGGGTCACTGAGTTGGAGCTGCTGCTTGATAAAGACCCCTCCTATCCTTCCCCTGAACTTGAAGGCCGCATTGCATACGCAATGTTTAATGTCCTGACTTTATGTCAGATGACAATAGCTGAGACAGACCCAAAGTACCAATTTTGGGAAGATAGAGCCGAGTCTTTGGCTTTAAACAGTAATGACATCAACCTGCGGATACAGGCCGCCTTTGTCCTGATTGTATCCCGCCTCTGGAGAGGGGAGTTTGCAAAGATAGAATCAGTGCTGTCTCGCCTGCAAGGCTGGCTCAAGAGCGGCCACGCCACGCCTTTGAACCAACTGTCAGGGATTACGACAGAAGCGATGTATGCCTGGCTGGCTGGCATGCCTGAAGCGGCATTAGAAAAGGTGCAAGAAGGACTGAACCTTGCCAAAGAAACTGGCGTGCATATCTGGGATTTTATGCTTATTGAACATGGAGTTTGTGCAGCCATAAGCATAAATGACCATGCCTTGACACAGAAGCTTCTTCAAGACCTGTCTCATAATCTGGAGCAGGCAAGGCCACTGGATGCAGGATTTTATCATTGGTGCATTGCATGGGAGTCGCTGCGCAGAGGAGATATTGCTGTTGCCTCTGAACATGCCGCCAAGGTGGAGGCAATGGCTGGAATGGCGATAGGATGGATGCAAGGGTTGATCTGGGACATTAATGCAGATGTGTTGGTTGAGGAG
>MHEL01000084.1:5265-5606 GCA_001803815.1 Nitrospirae bacterium RBG_19FT_COMBO_42_15
CTATGATGTTGCCCGCTGCACACAGAGTCATCTGCTCCGGATCATGGCGATAATAATTGAGACGCGGTTGTCGCTGAAGGAGGGCAATGAAGCGCAAGCGATAGATTTACTCAGCCATGCCTTTTTGCTTGCCAAACAGCAAGGGTGCTTCAATTTCTTTGGCTGGCGCGGCCCTGTGATGACGAGGCTTTGCATCCTATCGCTGGAGCATAATATAGAAGTGGAATATGCGCAAGCCCTCATCAAAAGGCGCAGGCTTCTGCCGCCGGAAGGATTCGTATGCGAGCGCTGGCCCTATCCAATAAAAATCTACACCCTCGGCCGCTTTGGCCTGCTGATAG
>MHEL01000084.1:5695-7122 GCA_001803815.1 Nitrospirae bacterium RBG_19FT_COMBO_42_15
AGACCTGCTTTGGCCGGATGCAGAAGGCGATGCAGGGCACAAAACCTTTGAGATTACGCTAATTCGTCTGCGCCGGCTGCTCGGAAATGCTCAGGCAATAAGGCTTCATGAAGGCCTTGTAACCCTTGTTCATAGCTCCTGCTTTGTGGATGTATGGAAATTTGAGAGGCTTATTAGCGAGGCAGACGCCTTATGGAATGAGAATAAACAGACAGAGGCCATTCAGCTTTCTGAAAAGGCAATAAACATATATAAAGGCAATTATCTGAAAGAAGACAGACAGCCATATACGCTTTCTTTGCGTGAGCGGCTCAAGGGCAGATTTGTCCGTTCTCTAATCAGGACAGGCAGATACTGGGAAGATACAGGAGACATAAAAAAGGCTGCTGAACTCTATCAGAAGGGAATAGAGGTGGACAATCTATGCGAAGAAATTTACCAGCAGCTTATACTCTGCTATCAGCGTCTTGGACTAAGGGCAGAGGCAATGGCGGCATATAATCGCTGCCGCAATGCCATGACTGCCTTTCTAAATTCAGAACCCTCCGTAAAAACAAAAGAGATATATCAAAGAATTGTGGATTAAGAACAATCCGCAATCCGCAATTACAAATCCCCAATTCCCAATTTAATTTTTTTCAATCTGTAGGTAATCTGTAGGTTGCACTGCAGTATGCTGGCCTCAAAAGGCATCCCTGCCTGTCGGCAGACAGGAACGCAGTAGAAAACAGTAGTTTTAACTTCTGCTCTACTAAAAGGAGATGGATTATGATGGACAGCTATGTAATCCGCATCTACAGGCGGGATGAGCAGTACCCGCAGAACATTATTGGCCTTGTTGAGGATGTAATGATTCAGGAAACAAGGCCGTTTAAGAATTTCAATGAGCTGTGGGAGATATTAAGGAAGAAGGAAAAGAAGGAAAAGGAAAGAAAAAGGGAAAGGACATGAAAGGCTGTTGACAAACCCGCAAAATGCCCATAAATGTCATTCCCGCATGCTTTTAGCTGTCTTTCGCTACTCCGTAGCTTCAGAACAGCGTAGGATAGCGGGAATCCGGTTCTTGTAAATTCATAAACCCCTCTTAGAAAAGAGGGGAATCAACGAAAGGAGGAATTTTTTATGAAAAAGGTGAGGACATTTTTATTGCTAATTATCATGTTAAGCGCCATCACATTCACTTCCTGCGGCGGAGGTGGTGGAGATGGCGGCGGCGGAGGCGGAACACCATCAGTATCACTACCACCACAGGCTCACATCAGCTATTTTGATGCCACTAATGGTGACCTGAAGTATGCCACAAATGCATCAGGTATGTGGGTTACTGCAACTGTGGACAGCGCAGGGGATGTGGGATATTTTACCTCCCTTGCCCTTGATTCTACAGGCAAGGTTCACATCAGTTATTATGATTTCACTGACCTGAA
>MHEL01000084.1:7180-7489 GCA_001803815.1 Nitrospirae bacterium RBG_19FT_COMBO_42_15
CTACAGGCAAGGCTCACATCAGCTATTATGATAACACTAACCTTAACCTGAAGTATGCTACAAATGCATCAGGCGCATGGGTTACCGCAACTGTGGATAGCGCAGGGAGTGTGGGATGGGATACCTCCATTGCCCTTGATTCATCAGGCAAGGCTCACATCAGCTATCGTGATAACACAAACAATGACCTGAAGTATGCTACAAATGCATCAGGTGTATGGGTTGCTGCAACTGTGGATAGCACAGGATGGGTGGGATGGTATACCTCCCTTGCCCTTGATTCTACAGGCAAGGTTCATATCAGTTATT
>MHEL01000084.1:7573-10603 GCA_001803815.1 Nitrospirae bacterium RBG_19FT_COMBO_42_15
TGGGATGGTATACCTCCATTGCCCTTGATTCTACAGGCAAGGTTCACATCAGCTATTATGATAACACTAACCTTAACCTGAAGTATGCTACAAATGCATCAGGCGCATGGGTTGCTGCAACTGTGGATAGCGCAGGGGATGTGGGATATTTTACTTCCCTTGCCCTTGATTCTACAGGCAAGGTTCACATCAGTTATTATGATTTCACTGACCTGAAATACGCCACCAATGCATCGGGTGTTTGGGTTGCTGCAACTGTGGATAGCGCAGGGGATGTGGGACGGTATACCTCCTTAAAGGTAAGATAAAAAATAGAGCCTATTGGCACGGCTGTCTTTCGCTGCTCTGCAGCTACAGAAGAGCGTAGGATAGTTTAAACCGTGCCTACAAAGGCTGAAGACTAAGCGCTGACAGCTTACAAAACGAAAGGAGATGATTTTATGAAAAAGGTAAGGACATTTTTATTGCTAATTATCATGCTCTTTGTCATTACCGCATCTTGCGGCGGTGGTGGCGGAGACGGCGGCGGTGGTGGAAATGGAGGCGGAGGCACATCATCGGGTGGAGGAGGCGGGGGCTCAACACCAATTAACGAATTATATGTATCAAATGGGTCCGACGATTCAATTACGGTATACAGCAGGACAGCAGATGGAAATATCGCCCCTGTAAGAACAATAACAGGCGCAGCAACAAACTTGAGTTCTCCATTTGGAATAGCCATAGATACTGCAAATAACGAGATATTTGTGGCAAATCGGGGGGGCAGCAATTCCATTACAGTATACAGCAGGACAGCAAGTGGAAATATTGCCCCTGTAAGAACAATAACAGGCGCAGCCACAAACTTGAATGGTCCATTGGGAATAGCTTTAGATACTGCAAATAACGAATTATATGTATCAAATGGGATTGGCAATTCCATTACAGTATACAACAGGATAGCAAGTGGAAATATTGCCCCTGTAAGAACAATAACAGGCGCAGCAACAAACTTGAATGCTCCATATGGAATAGCTTTAGATACTGCAAATAACGAGATATTTGTGGCAAATTTCTTCAATTCCATTGCAGTATACAGCAGGGTAGCAGATGGAAATATCGCCCCTGTAAGAACAATAACAGGCGCAGCAACAAACTTGAATGCTCCATATGGAATAGCTTTAGATACTGCGAATAATGAGATTTTTGCGGCAAATACTGGCGCCGATTCCATTACAGTATACAGCAGAACAGCAGATGGAAACATCGCCCCTGTAAGAACAATAACAGGCGCAGCCACAAACTTGAATGGTCCAGTAGGGATAGCTGTGTTACGGTAAAAAAAACTGAACAGCAGGTCTTGTGGGGTGGGCTCTGCCCACCATTATAACAATCACAGGGCGGGGCAATCCACATTAGAGGTTTTTCTAACGGGGTAAATCCCCGCCCTTTTTGTTTTTATCTGAAGAATCCTTACCATTCACAGGTGGATGCTTCAATTTTTGGAATAATCCCTGTTTTCAGCAGCCTGCTACTTGATAACTCTTTCCGACCTCAATAAAATCTTCAATCTTTCCTACTTTAAGTTTCTTCCTTATCTCCTCAAAACGAGTAATAATCTCAGGGGTGTAAAGTCTTTCACCACAATGCAGACACACCTCTGCTTTTACCTTAATGATAGCGGTATTCTCACCGCCTTTTAATAATTTTTCAACTTCCTTTTCTATAAGTTCGCCACCGCAAACCGGGCATTTTTCAAATAATTTCATTATTTTCTCCTTGTCTTCCAGTCTTCCATCCACTTTTTTGGATCTGGACGGTAGGTTGTTATTAAAACACTTGCATTTGCCTCAGCATTATAAGCCCAAACACTATGAATAGGTTCGTTCTTAAAATTTCTGCCGAGGATTAAACAACTTGGGTACGGTTTATCATCAGGATATTGCTCAATTACCTCACCTCTCAATACTGAAGTAAATATTTCCTCAAAGGAAAGATTGTCAGCCTGAGCCTCCTCATCAGCGTGATCTGTAATTCTGATTCTATTGATTTTGATTGCTTCTATTATACTATTAATAATTATCATATCTTTGAGGTATATCAAACAAGTGTAACACAAGGTTTAACATCATTCAAGCTAATCTTAAATAGGTGTCAAGCCAATTTAGAAATGTCCTATTATTACCAAAATAGAAATGTCCTACTGCATATTGACAATTTTAAAGCCCTTAGCATGACATACTGCTGCGGCGGGCATAGATACAGACAAGGGTTTGACTGGTGGGGGAAGTGCGGAGTTCACTCAGCATACCTCGTCGGGTCTTTAATCCCTGCCTCCTTAAAACCTTTTTTTCTTAATAAACAGCTATCGCACCTGCCGCAGTGGATAAGTTTGGAGTCCGGAGTTTGGAGTTCGGAGCTAAAAGGGAGCGTGGCTAACTGAGGATCATAGCAGCTCAATGTAAGGTTGTAATCTACGCCAAGTTCTCTTCCCTTTTTAATTATCTCTGCCTTTGTCATATTGATTAATGGCATCTTTATCTTAAATCTTATCTTTTCTTCTACTCCTGCCTTTGTTGCAAGATTTGCCATATTTTCAAATGCCTTTATATATTCAGGACGACAATCGGGATAGCCGCTGTAGTCAAGCGCATTAACGCCAATAAAGATTGCATCTGCATTCAATACCTCTGCCCATGCAAGAGCGAATGAAAGAAATATGGTATTTCTCGCGGGAACATAAGTAACAGGTATGCCGCTCGCCATCTCTTCAATATGCCTGTCCTTTGGAACATCTATATCTGCTGTTAATGCAGAGCCGCCGAACTTTCTTAAATCTATGTCTATAATAATATGTTTAGCAGCGCCAAAAAAGCCTGCTACCTTCTTTGCCATTTCAAGCTCAATCTTGTGCCTCTGGCCGTAATTAAAGCTCAGGGAATAAATCTCATACCCTTCTGATTTTGCTATTGCTATTGCTGTTGTGGAGTCAATGCCTCCGCTTGATAAAACAACCGCCTTCAAGATACAATCCTCCCTATATTTACA
>MHEL01000085.1:0-4487 GCA_001803815.1 Nitrospirae bacterium RBG_19FT_COMBO_42_15
ATGATTTACCCCGTTAGAAACAAGGCACCAAAGGTGCCTGACGGTTGCCTTTGGCAACCTGTTTCTAACGGGGTTTACTTTCCATGCGATTTGCAGTAAAATATATAAATAATAGATGCCAAGATGAGGACTAATTAGTGATACCATTAAAGGATAATAATCCAACAAAGAGTTTCCCCTTTGTTACAATAATATTGATTTCAATAAATGCAGTTGTCTTTCTTTATCAGCTTTCATTAAATAATGTAAGCGGCAAGGTTTTTGTTTTTACCTATGGCGCAATACCATATGAATTGATGAACAGCATCAATCTGCCTTTAACGCCTTATATCCCGAATAGCGTTACACTCTTTACATCCATGTTTTTGCACGGCGGGCCCTTTCATCTTGGCGGGAATATGCTCTATCTCTGGATATTCGGCAACAATATTGAAGATTCAATGGGACATATCAAGTTTGTAGTCTTTTATGTTATATGCGGCATTGCTGCTGTGTTTGCACATACTGTTATTAATCCCGGTTCAAAAATACCAATGATTGGAGCAAGCGGGGCAATTGCAGGTGTTCTTGGCGCATATATCCTGCTGTTTCCCCGTGCAAAAGTATCAACATTAATTTTCTTTGGATTTTTTATCAGGATTATAGAGATACCTGCATTAATAATGATTGGATTTTGGATTGTCATTCAATTTTTAAGCGGGGCAATGAGCGCTGGCGTTCAAGGAGGCGGCATAGCCTATTTTGCGCATATCGGCGGCTTTTTGGCAGGCTTTGCGCTTATTGTATTTTTTAAAAAGAGGGGAGTAAGATTTTTTAAATAACATATATTTGCGAGGGATGAAATATGATGAAATGGGATAAGTTAAAAATAGACATAAAAAAGGGTACGGATTCTCTTAAAACCGGCATGAAAAAGGTTGTTAAACAGGCAGTAACAGAGGTTGATGTATTAAAGCTGAAATATGAAAGGGAAAAGGTTAAAAGGGAGCTATCATCTGTTTATCAGAGGATTGGCGAGCTGGTCTTTGATATAGCTGCTGAGGGAAAAAAAGATATTCTAAAAGACCCTGATATTAACAGATTGTTTAATGAGGTCTCCCGCCTTGAAGAGATAGAAAAGAGATTGGATGCTGAGATATCAGAGACACGGGAATATATTAAGGTTAAAAAAGAGCCGCAAAAAGAGGATAGCGCCTGATATAATGAGTATCTTAGCTGGAATTGATATTGGAACAAATACAGTCCGCCTTCTTATTGCTGATGTGAAGGGTAAATATAGTTTTAAAGAAATCCGCTCTGAAAGAAGGATTACAAGGCTTGGAGAGGGATTAATAGAAAATGGAAGATTAATGCCATCTGCTGAAGAGCGCACAATATTTGTCCTCAAGGAATTTGGAGAGATACTCAAAGGCTATCCTGTTGAGGCATTGACTGCTGTTGCAACAAGCGCTGTGCGTGAGGCAGAGAACGGCAGGAAGTTTGTTGATAAAATAAAGGTTGAGACAGATTTTGATGTAGAGGTCATTTCAGGCGAGGAAGAGGCAGGAAGGACATTTCTTGGTGTAGTGGCAGGGCTTAATAATAAAAACGGTTCATTATTAATTATGGATATTGGCGGCGGCAGCACTGAATTTATCGTAAGCAAGAATGCCGAGGTTTTAGAATCAATAAGCACTGGCTTGGGTGTTGTTAAGCTTACAGAGAGATTTGTAAAATCTGACCCTGTATCAGAGGCAGAGATTAAGGAATTAAATCAGACAATAAAGGATGAGCTTAAGAATCAAAATAACAGATTAAATGGCGTTAATAACGCAACCTTTGTAGGCACTGCCGGAACAATTACAACACTTGCAGCAATTGACCAGAACCTTACCCTATATAATCCCCTTCGTATTAATAATTACATCTTAAAGAAAAAAGCAGTAGACCGAATATTTGATAATCTGAAATCAATGACAATAGAAGAGCGATTAAACATGCCTGCATTGGAAAAGGGGAGGGAGGACCTTATAATCGCAGGAACTGCTATTGTTCTTTCAGTAATGGAGGAATTCGGATTCAGAGAGATGACGGTCTGCGATTACGGCCTGCGTGAGGGGATTGTGATTGATTTATATAATAAGAGGCATAGTAATTAATTAATAAATTTTTATTGATTGTCAGATAGCAGAGATGCCTGCTTTTCTCTTACCTTAAATCTTTCAATGTTTTTTTGCTTTGGAAATGCCTTTCCGCCGAATATCTTAAATGCAAGGTTTGAACCAATGTTTATGCGATAGCTCGGCGTATGACCGTAGAGCCTCTGGAAAATATTTCTTGTTGAATGAAACTCCCTGAACATCCAGTAGTAGCCCTCCTGCAACTGCTCCACAGTCATCTTCTTTGGTTTATACACAACAGTTGAGATGTCATATTTATTCCAGTCATAGGAGATTATCCTGTTCTCTTTATTTAATCTGTGGAATAAAGTGGTATTTGGAAACGGCGTTACAACGGTCAGAAAGGCAGCATCAAGCTGTGTCTTATGTGCAAATTCAAGGAAGTTTTCAAAAACCGATATATCATCATGGTCAAAGCCAAACATGAAGGAGCCGTGAAGGCTAATGCCGTGGTCGTGTATCTTGCTTATTGTATCAATATATTTTTTTACAGTATTATGTTTTTTGTGAATGTCATTTAGGCTCTCCTGATTCAAAGAATCAAAGCCGATGAAAAACACCTTGCACCCTGACTTTTGAAGATATTTTAATGCCTCATCATCCTCTGCAACGCTTGCAGTTGCCTGACAGTACCAGTCTAATTTGTATTCAGTAATCGCCTCGCACATCCCTTTTAGATATTGCCTGTTGCAGCATATATTGTCATCAGCAAAAAAGACCTCATTACCCCTGAACCGCGTTCTGTCCATGCTTTCAATCTCTCTTCTAATCTGTTCGTATGATTTATACCTGTAACTCGGCCCAAAAAATTTAGTTACTGTGCAGAAATCGCAGTCAAATGGGCAGCCCCTTGTTGTCTGGATGATATTAGGAAGAAAAAAGCCCATCTCCTTAGTTACAGAAATGCGGTTTGGGAAAAAGATGCCAAGAGGGTCTAACCCTTTATAAAAATCCAATCGCGGCACAGGTGATTTTGTCAGGTCTATTAATTTTTCATTTTTATAAAGCTTCTTTGGCCTCTTATTCTTGAAATCCTCTAAAAACTCCTCCCATATCCCTTCTCCCTCGCCAACAAAAATAGTATCAACATGCTGTGAAACCTCATCAGGCATCAGCGTGGCATGTATGCCGCCCATGACAACATATACGCCCCTTTTTTTAAATTCTGCTGCAATCTCATAAGCCCTTTTTGCAACAGGCGTCATGCCTGTCATAGCAACAATATCAAGGGGCTCATCGTAATTGATAGGGCTTCTTTCATCGTATTTAATAGAGATATCAATATCAGGTGGTGTGAGCGCTGCAATAGTTGCAAGGCTTAAGGAAGGGATGCCAGAGCCCATTTTTCCCCACATAGACTCCTTCGGCCACATCGGCATTATGAACTTTATCTTCATGATGCGCTTATTATAGAGAAAAGATATCTGATGTCAAGCTAAAACAGGCTTTTTAAAGCTGATGATGCTTTTTTAACATTTATTTAATTAGGATAGCAAGGTAATTATGCGGTAAAGTCTGTTGACAAGAAGAAGCTAATATTATAACATCTTTAAATATTATGTTTTGGTAGTCGCAGGCTTTAGCCTGCGTCAATGATAAATATATTCACGCCGCTTTTCTTCTTTATTTACAAGACAGCCCTTGTTTTTTAGGCCTGATTGAGAGTTATTTTTGAGATGCGTGACACCAAAGATTATGCTATAATTTGCTACGATGAAAAAAAATGGAGGAAAAGATGGGAGTTAAGGAATAGGTGAAAAAACTTTATCTTGATATGAACATATACAATCGGCCTTTTGATGATCAATCTCAGGTAAGGATAAGGCTTGAGACTATTGCAACATATGCTATTTTGAAAACCATTAAAGAAAGGAGATATTCCTTGTTGTGGTCTTTTATGCTTGAATTTGAGAATAGCCTGAATCCAGATGAGGATATAAAAGTGGAAATTCAGATGACATCGTCCTTAGCTTTAGAACTTATTAATATGACAGAAGATATTTTGATAACTGCAAAGAGTCTTGAATCAAAAGGCATAAAACCGAGGGATGCTATACATATTGCTTGTGCAATTAAAGGGGATGCGGACTATTTCTTAACCTGCGATGACAAACTAACAAGAAAAAGCCAATTAATTAAGGATAAAATCATAATCATGAATCCTATAGATTTTATAAGGGTGGAGGTGAAATAAATGCCAAAGATAGCAAGTGATATAGAGGTAAAAAGAAAGGGTATTAAAGTCCTTTTCAAGGAACTTGGAGAGGCAGATGCCATAAGATTCCTTTCTCAAATTTCCTATGAGAAAAGGGATTATTTGAAAATTCA
>MHEL01000085.1:4495-8679 GCA_001803815.1 Nitrospirae bacterium RBG_19FT_COMBO_42_15
TTTTTGAAGGGATGACAGTAGAAGACATCTATAAGAGGGCGAAGGACCATTTTAAGAAAAGGCGTGTAATAAAGGGTTAAGGAAAACCATATCCTCAAAAAAATCTTGAAAAGAGGCGGCTGGGGTACTAAGAAAAGAAAAAGAGAAAATAAAAAAGGTCTGGTCTTGAAATATAATCTATCTAAAAAAAGGGGATAATGGCTCCACATCCCCATTATCTTTGATAATGCTTAATTAATGCAATTTTGGCTGCGCCTTCAAAAATTTTTTTCAGAATTAGCATAAACAGGGCATATGTGAGCCTGATTCTAAGAGGGAAGTATCATATAATCAGTCTTCTTTTTTTACCCCAAATCTCGGCTCTGATATGCCTTCGTGTTTGCAGACTGGGCATTTGCCTGGGCTTGTAAGTCTCTCTCTTTTATTAAACACAAAGCCGCATTTCATGCAGACAGACGGCTCCATTATGAAATTCTTTTTTCCAACAGATTTGGCAATATGATTTAGGTGGTCAATAACATCCTTTTCTTTTATTCTGACTATCTTTGAAATATCCTTTGCGGTTAGAAGATTATCTACAAGAAGGTTTCTGATTTCCTGCCGTATGGTTATTCTGTCTGTCATTTTAGGCATTGTAATTATATCTGCTTTGCAATATCAGCGCAAGTAATTATTATTGAAATATAGGCAGGTAATGTGTTACATTAACCCGATGTCAAATGAAGCTGTGATAATATTGCTTGCAGTAGTAATTACAGGGATTGCAATAGCCTTTTTCATTTTATGGAGAATACAAAAGAGGCCTGAAACTGCAGATATGTTTCAGCAGCAGCTCCTTGAAATCAACAGGCAGATGATTGAGATGCAGAAACAGCAGACAGATGTGCCGAGGATATTGAGTGAAGGACAGGTAAAAAATCTTGAGACAATAAATAAACAGCTTACCTCTATGGTTGATGTTTTTAATCAGAATATTAACTCTCTGAGAAATGCGATGCATGAACAGCTAACAAAGACCCAAGGCAATATCTCTCAGCAGCTTGAGGGCACAACTAAGGTAGTTTCAGATGTAAGGCAGAAGCTTGGAGAGCTTTCTGAAACTGCAAAGAACATGCAGGAGCTTGGAAAGGATATAAATAAACTTCAGGATATACTAAAACCGCCAAAGCTTCGCGGCAATATCGGCGAGCTTTTTTTAGAGGATTTGCTTAGGCAGGTTCTTCCTACAAAAAATTATACTATGCAACATTCCTTTAAATCAGGCGAACGGGTGGATGCAGTAATAAGATTAGGCGATAATCTGGTGCCGATTGATTCAAAATTTCCGCTTGACAGTTTTAACAGGATAGAAAAGGCAGAGGTTGAAGCAGATAAAAAAAATGCAAAGAAGGATTTTGTAAGAGACCTGAAGAACCTGATTAATGATATCTCAAAAAAATATATCAAGCCTGATGAAGGGACCTATGACTTTGCAATGATGTATATACCCGCAGAGAATGTATTCTACGAAGTGATTATTAAGGACGAGGCCTTTGTTGAAGAAAAAGGTCTTTTATCTTTTGCATTAGAAAAGCATGTGGTTCCTGTATCGCCAAATAGTTTTTATGCGTATCTGATGGCAATTGCCTATGGGCTGCGCGGCATGCACATAGAAAAGCAGGCACAGGAGATCAGGGGAAAGCTTGTTGATTTACAGCAGGGGTTTGGAAGGTTCTTTGATGTATTTAACAGCCTCGGAAAGAATATTGATATGGCTTCAAGAAAGTTTGACGAGGCGTCTAAAAAGGCAGAGAGACTTCATGATAATCTTTCATTGATTACAGGAAAGACCATACAGATTGAAGAAGGCGGAACCTATCTTGATGAAAAAGAGATTAGTAAGGATTAATTTGATTGACAAGCGTAAATATATTTAGTATATTATTGATACTTATTCAGCATATTTTTTCGGGGCGTAGCGCAGCCCGGTAGCGCGCCTGGTTCGGGACCAGGATGTCGGAGGTTCAAATCCTCTCGCCCCGACCAATTATGAAGGTTTTTGAATATGCTTAACAGCAAGGAAAGGGCAGAGATATTTGTAAGCGGCAGGGTGCAGGGCGTAGGATACAGATTCTTTACAGAGGATTTAGCTGCAGAATTGAACTTAAAAGGATTTTCAAAAAATCTTTCCGATGGCAGGGTTCAGGTAGAAGTTGAGGGCGAGGCGAATAGCATAAAAAAATTTATTGAAAAATTAAAGACAGGCCCAAGCGCTGCAAGGGTCTTGGATGTAAAGATTGAATGGAAGAATTACGAAGGGCTTTATGCTGATTTTTCTATCAGATTTTGATAGAGCATAAAAAGGGGGTTAAAGAGATTAGAAGACTCCTTTTAAGACTTCTGGTATTGTTGATCACTGTCAATATTGTCTTTTCAACTATTTCATGTACTACAGTTCCCATAAAGCAAGCCGACAGCAAGGGCGTATATCATAAGATAAAGAGAGGCCAGACACTCTGGCGTATTGCAAAGACATACGGTGTTGATTTAGAGCTTCTTGCAAAGGTAAATGATCTTGAGGATGCAACTGAAATAAAAACAGGCGGGTTGGTTTTCATTCCTAATGCTGAGAAGGTATTGGATGTTGAGATATACAGGCCAGCAGATTCACATGTAAGAAAGGTATCTATACCTCCATCTGTTAATAGAGGGGAGATTGAGCTTATATGGCCTGCAAGCGGTAAGATAACCTCTCATTATGGCAGCAGGAATGGCAAGAAACACGATGGCGTTGATATAAGTGTTCCCAAAGGCACACCTATAAAGGCAGCAGCAAGCGGTGTAGTATTGTTTTCCGGAAGAAGCTTCAATGATTACGGCAAGATGATACTTATTAAACACAATAGTGATTTTTCTACTGTGTATGCGCATAATTCTGAAAATATCGTTGAAGAAGGGAATGATGTGAAAAAGGGGCAGGTGATAGGAAGGGTCGGCAACAGCGGTAATGCAAACGGCTATCACCTTCATTTTGAGGTAAGGAAGGAAGAGAAACCGATTAACCCTCTTTTTTTCTTGCCATAACTTTTTTTTTGTTATAATATTTAAAAGCCTTTGGAGGCAATATGATTTCAAAAAAGAAAAAGTCTTATGAAGTGGATGTAGATGACGGGTTAGAAAAAGAGGAAGATGCAAGGGAAGATGATTCAAGCTCTGAGGAAACCGATGACCCCTTTGCAGAGGCTTTAAAAGAGGATGCTGAGGAAGAGAAGGCAGAAGCAGATAATGAGGTAGAAGAAGAGGGCGGCTTAGATACAATCCGTTCATATCTCAAAGAGATTAGAAAATCGCCGCTCCTGACATTTGATGAGGAGCAGGAGCTTGCAAAGAGGATAGTAAAGGGCGATGAGGCTGCAAGGCAGAAGATGATAGAATCAAACCTGCGCCTTGTGGTTAACATTGGGAAAAGATATATTAATCGAGGGCTTCCTTTTTCAGATATAATTGAAGAGGGAAACCTCGGCCTGATGAAAGCTGTAGAGAAATTTAAGTACGAAAAGGGTTTTAAGTTCAGCACATATGCATCATGGTGGATAAGGCAGTCTATTGAGAGGGCAATAATAAATCAGACAAGGACAATCCGCCTTCCAGTGCATATTGCAGAGAGCATTAACAGCTTTATGTCTGTTCTCGGACCATTAATACAGGACTTAGGGAGAGAGCCGTCAGTTGAAGAGGTTGCAGAAAAGATGGACGTTGAAGTAGAAGAGGTCAGAAAGATAAGGCAGATAATAAGAAAGACATATTCCCTTGACAGGCCATTAGGCGATAAGGATGAAAATTCATTAAAGGATATAATTGAGGACACTGCAATTCTGTCGCCTGCAAAGACAACAGAGGGCATTAAAAGGAGAGAAGAGATAATCAAATGGCTTGACCTGCTTAAGGAGATGGAAAAGGATATTATACTGATGCGTTTTGGGCTTGACGGCTGCGAGCCGCGGACACTTGAGGTTATTGGCAAGCAGTTTGGCATTACAAGGGAACGTGTAAGACAGATAGAAGCGACGTCATTGTCAAAATTGAGATTTATAACTAACAAAAGGTCAATAAAGTTTGAAGAGCTGTTATAATTAAAGACTAAAGGAGGCTGTCTGAAAAGATGGAGCTGAAGGCAAAGATAAGAGACATTCCTGATTTTCCAA
>MHEL01000086.1 GCA_001803815.1 Nitrospirae bacterium RBG_19FT_COMBO_42_15
AAGGATATCATTGTCTGCGGACACTCAAAATGCGGGGCAATGCAGGAATTGAGCCATGAAGATGGACTGCATGATATGCCGCATCTGAAGGATTGGTTAAAGATTGCATTGCCTGTAAAGGATATTGTTAATAAATTATATTCCAATATTAATAGACCATCTAACATTGAAATAATCTTGGCAAAAGAAAATGTACTTGCTCAATTAAAGAATATTCAAACATATCCATTTGTGGCAGAGGCATTGAAAAAAGGGGCTGTCCATTTACATGGATGGTATTATAATATAACAAAGGGAGACATATACTCCTACAACCCTGAGACAGATGTTTTTGAAAAGCTTGTTTATAAAAAATGATTAAAGAGGTAAAATGGATATTAATCTGGAAAGAATATTTATTCCGGCAGCTACTGCCCTTATTGTTGCATCTCTCCTAATCATAGTGCGGGGCATTGCCTTAAGATTTTTTTATAAATGGGCAGAAAAGAGAGATACTAAGGTTGATGACATAATAATAAAATCATTAAGAATACCCTCTATTTACTGGTGTATAGCTATAGGACTCTATATAGGCATCACTGTCTCAGACCTTCCTGACAAATATGTTTTTTATTTCAGCAAAGCAATACATGTTATCGTCATATTTTCTATTACGATTGCCACAGCAAATTTATCTGGAAAGATATTTACAAATTATATACAAAAGACAGAGCTGCCTATCCCAACAACAGGCCTTGCATACGGGATATTAAAGGGGACAATCATTGTAATCGGCATACTCATAGTCCTCACAGTCCTCGGCATCTCTATTACTCCCCTGCTTACAGCCCTCGGCGTCGGCGGCCTTGCAGTCGCCCTTGCGCTTCAGGATACACTGGCTAATCTATTTGCAGGCATACATATACTTGTGGAGAAATCTCTGAGGGTAGGGGACTTTATTAAACTTGAGACAGGCCAGGAAGGGTATGTTGATGACATTACATGGAGGACAACAAGAATCAGGATGCTGCCAAATAATATGGTTGTGATTCCTAACAGCAGACTCGCCCAGAGCATAGTTACGAATTATTATCTTCCTGAAAAGAGGATGTCTCTATTAATATCCATAGGTGTAAGTTATTCATCTGACCCTGAAAAGGTTGAAAAGATACTTGTTGAGGAGGCGAAGAAGGCTGTTGGAGAAATCCCAGGACTGCTCGGCGAGCCAGAGCCATTTGTAAGATTTATACCCGGTTTTGGCGAGAGCTCCCTTGATTTTACGCTGATATGCCAGGTAAAGGAGTTTGTTGACCAGTATCTTGCACAGCATGAGCTGAGAAAAAGGATATTTAAGAGGTTCAGGGATGAAGGCATAGAGATACCATTCCCGCACAGGACAGTCTATCTCAGGGAGGAAAAGGATTGGAATAAATAATAAGGCGACTTGATCTTCAAGGTTTATAGAGGTTTCTAAACAGCCTCTAAATTAAAAGGAGGGTAGTGTAATGGATGAAAGAGATGTTTACAAGGCAAAGGAGGCAATGCAGTCTGCAATGAAGAAAGTCCCTATGAGGGCAGCTCTGATTATTGGAGCAATTCTGTTCTTTTTTCTGTTTTTAAATCCATGGGTTCAGGTTGGGGCAGGTCAAAGAGGGATTGTCCTTAATTTTGGCGCTGTTCAGAAGGATGTGCTTGGAGAAGGGCTGCATTTCAGGATACCTATAATGCAAAACATTGCCATAATGGATGTCAAGGTTCAGAAATCTTTAACCAATGCCGCTGCTTCATCGTCTGATCTTCAGGAAGTGAGTTCAGAGGTTGCGCTTAACTATCATATCATACCTGATAAGGCAAATGTTGTCTATCAGTCCATTGGCATACAATTTAAAGAGCGAATCATAGACCCTGCTGTGCAGGAGGTGGTAAAGGCTGTAACAGCCAAGTACACAGCAGAAGAGCTTATCACAAAAAGGCCGGCGGTAAGCGAGGCAATGAGGGCAAACCTTGCTGAAAGACTTTTGGAGCACAACATAGCAGTTGACGCATTTTCTATCGTAGGTTTCAGCTTTTCCAAGATATTTATGGAAGCCATTGAGTCAAAGCAGACAGCAGAACAGCTTGCGCTAAAGGCAAAGAGAGACCTGGACAGGATAAAGATAGAGGCAGAGCAGAAGATTACAGCAGCCAAGGCAGAGGCAGAGTCCTTGAGGCTGCAGAGGGCAAATATTTCACTGGATCTTATAGAGCTTAGAAAGGTAGAGGCTAATCTCAAGGCTATAGATAAATGGAACGGGATACTTCCGCAGGTTACAGGCGGCGGAGCAGTGCCATTTATAGGTGTTGGAGATATACAAAAGAAAAACAAATAATCATAAGAAAGTAGAGAATCCAATTTGTTTAGATATGTTATTCTGCTTATTATTGCAGGCATTGTAGGGAGCATTATAGCTGCAAGAAAAGGGCGCAGCCCGGTGTGGTGGTTTATACTATGCAGCCTTGTCCCTTTGCTTATTGTTGTTATTGCAGCGCTTCCGCCTCTGGCATCTAAAGGATATACCAAAAAGTGCCCTTACTGCGCAGAGATTATTAAAGAAGAGGCGATAGTTTGCAAACATTGTGGTAAGGAGCAGCCCATAGAGATGGTCAAGGGGGACTATGATATAAAATAAGAATTAAATCGGACTGTTTATCTCAGAGAATAATAAGGGAGAAAAGGATGGCTGAAATAAAGGCCTTTGAGTTTAAACAATGCGTAAATATCCTTAAATCAACAGGCAGGAAGGCAGGGAATCTTCACGATCTCAGGGATGCTATATCCAAAATCAGCGATAAATCTATTATCCATCACACTTATCACTATTTTCTGAAAGTGCATGTATTTGAATACACAAATGACTTTGCACACTGGACAGGCGAGAGCCTTGAAGAGAGGGCGCTGTCTGAACACCTTTCAAATATTGACCCATATGGATTTGAAAATGTCAAAGATTTGAGAAACGAGCTTTTGAATGTAATTGATAATTATCTTAAACAGTTCCCTGAGCCGAGGGCTGCAATGCATGACGATGAATTTTACTTTAATGAAACCATAACCCTTATATTCCATGCCAATGTAAGGGCAGGCAACCTTGCAGAATTCCTTCTCGGAATCAGGCATGTAGACCCTGCTTCCATATATTATCATTTCTATGAGGCAAGGGCGCGCCTGAAAAACAGGGCAGATGATTTCTCAACATGGATAGAGGACAGCCTCAAAAAAGATGGTTTGGCTGAGAGGATAAGGGCGATTGACCCTTTTATGCACAATATAGAAGGGATAAGGGGGCATATTGTAATGGCAGTTGAGGAAGAGGTAAAGAATGATATGGAGCTTATACGATAATGATAGAGCAGTATTCAGGCATATCCCCAAAGGGAGATTTAATACTCTTGCAAAAGCTCGGAGAAAGGCTTAAAGATAAAACCTTTCTCCATATAAACTCAACCCGAGAAGGCGGCGGCGTGGCAGAGATACTTCAGAGGATGTTGCCTTTGATCAAGGAGCTTGGCGTCAATGTCAGGTGGGAGATTATAGAAGGGGACAAAAGGTTTTTTGATATTACAAAAAGGATTCACAATGCACTTCAGGGAAGTCCTGAAAAAATTAGCGATGATATGTGGGATTATCACTTAGAGGTGAATAGAAAAAATTCGCAAAAATTGAATTTTGAAGCAGATGCAGTTTTTATCCACGACCCGCAACCTGCGCCGTTAATCAATTTTAAGAAGGGCGGGAAATGGCTATGGAGGTGCCACATAGATTTATCAAATCCTATCAAAGATGTTTGCGGCTATCTTATGCAATACTGCGAGAAATTTGACTCTGCCATATTTTCAGTAGCAAGATTTACCCGCGCTATGCCTGTAGATGAATTTATAATCCCGCCATCCATTGACCCAATGAGCGAAAAGAACAAGACTCTGCCAGATGATGAGGTCAGGAAGATTATGGAGAGGCTCAAGATACCGCTTGACAGGCCTGTAATCCTCCAGATATCAAGGTTTGACAGATTCAAAGACCCTATTGGCGTTGTCAATGCCTACAGGATGGTAAAGAAATATAATGACTGCGTACTTGTGCTTGCTGGAAGCCCTGCATCAGACGACCCTGAAGGCGAGGCTGTATTGAATGAGGTAAGAGAATATGCAAAGGAAGACCCTGATATATATATTGATGCTGCCGCCATTCAGCGATAAGGAGATAAACGGCCTTCAGCAGGCGGCAACTGTAGTTTTGCAGAAGTCTTTGAAAGAGGGCTTTGGCCTTACAGTTTCAGAGGCCATGTGGAAGGGCAAGCCTGTTATAGGAGGCGCTGTAGGCGGCATCCCGTTACAGATACTGCATGGCGCAACTGGTTTTCTCGTCCATTCAGTTGAAGGCGCTGCATTTAGGATAAGGCAGTTTTTAAACAATCCTGAGATGGCAAAGAGGATGGGCGATGCGGGCAGGGAATATGTAAGAACAAACTTTCTGATAACAAGACAGATAAGAGATTATCTTTCTGTATGGTATTATCTAAATAATAATAAGAAGGGCGCGTTGGAGCTGTAATATTCATGTTAAGGGCATTCATAGAGGAAAATTTTGCTGATAAGAAATTAATTGTAATAACCAACAGGGAGCCCTATGTTCATAAAAAGGCTGGCTCAGGGATAAAGGTTGAAAAGCCTGCAGGAGGCGTTACATCTGCCCTTGATGATGTAATGAGGGCAGTTGGCGGGACATGGGTAGCGTGGGGAAGCGGAAGCAGCGATAGGGAGGCAGTAGATGGCAAGGACTGTATAATGGTGCCGCCTGAAAATCCCTCTTATACCCTAAAAAGGGTATGGCTCTCTCCAACAGAGACGGACAATTACTATCACGGATATTCCAATCATCTCCTTTGGCCTCTCTGCCATATCACACTTGACAGGGTCTATTACAGAAAGAGGTTCTGGCAGGATTATAAGAAGGTAAATCAATATTTTGCCGCCGCAGTTTTGAAAGATGCTGATAAGAATTCTATCGTATGGATACATGACTTCCACCTGTGCCTTGTGCCTAAGATGTTAAGGGAAAAGGAGGCAGGGTTGACCATTGCACATTTCTGGCATATACCTTGGCCTGATTGGAGCGTATTCAGGGTCTGCCCGCAGTCAAAGGAGCTTCTTGAGGGATTGCTCGGCAACGACCTTATAGGATTTCAGATATCACTCTTTGTAAAAAATTTCATGGAGTGTGTAAAAGAGTCTCTTGATGCAGAGATTGACTATAACAACTCAACTATTGCTTATAAAGGCCATATCACAAGGTTAAAGGCATTCCCTATAAGCATAGATTATGACAAATTCAATTCCATGGCATCCTCACAGCAGACAGAGAAGGTGATGGAGAACATAAGGCATAAATATAAACTCAATAACAGCTTTATAGGCATTGGCGTTGACAGACTTGAATACACAAAGGCGCTTATAAAGCGGCTTCAGGCCATTGATTTATTTTTTGAAAGATGCGAGAGATTCAGGGAAAGATTTACCTTCATCCAGATTGCAGTTCCCACAAGGATGAAGGAGCCATATATAAGCTATAAGGAAACAGTTGAAGGGCTTATCACAAAGATAAATAAAAAATATTCAAAAGGCGGATGGGAGCCAATAATTTATATTGATAGAAAGGTTGAACATAAATACCTTGCTGCATACTACAGGCTCGCTGATGTGGCAATAATAAGCTCTGTGTATGACGGAATGAATCTTGTTGCAAAGGAATATGCAGCATCGCAGGCGGATGAAAACGGAGCGCTTATATTAAGCGAGCTTGCAGGCGCAGCAGATGAGCTTGAGGGCGCCATACTTGTAAACCCTTATGACATAGAAGGCTTCTCTGACAGCATAAAGGCAGCGCTTACGCTCCCCAAAAAGGAAAAGGCTGCAAGGATGTCGCTCTTGCGAAGACAGATAGAGGAGAATGATATATTCAGATGGGTTATAAATATTCTCCGTGAGATGCTCTCTGTCTCCTCAATGAAATGTGAAAAATGCGGATACCTCTTTGACCGTATTGATGAAATAAAGGATAAGCTTGAAGGCAAAAAACTGCTCCTATTTCTTGACTATGACGGCACACTCACGCCGATTGTTGAATCTCCTGACATGGCAGTCATCCCTGATGATATGCGGTCTCTTCTTGCAGAATTAAGAAGACGCCTTCCTATAGCAGTAATCAGCGGAAGAAGCCTTGAGGACATAAAAAAGAGGGTAGGCATTGAAGGGATAATATATGCAGGAAACCATGGGGCAGAGATATGGGACGGAGAAAAAACAATTGCCAGCCAGCAGTCATTTGTAAGCAGAGACCTGATGCAGGAGTTTTTAAACAGATTGAAAGAATCTCTTTCGCCTATTAATGGTGTTTTGATTGAGGATAAGGGTATTACAGCAAGCATACATTACAGGATGGTGAAGGAAAGAGACCTTCCAAAACTCTTTAAGACCTTTACTGAACTTTCTAAGGACTATAAGGATTCATTCAGGATTGTCATTGGCAAAAAGGTATTTGAGATAAGGCCTGTTGATATATGGGACAAAGGCGATGCAGTGTCATGGATAATTAAGAATATAGGCAATGGAAGCGCCCCTATTTATATAGGCGATGACGCTACTGATGAGGATGCCTTTAAGATATTAAGAGGAAAAGGAATAAATATCTGCATTGGAGGAAATGCTGAGGCTGAATATTATCTTAAAAATCAGAAAGAGGTAAAGGATATACTGCAATGGCTGCTAAAACAACAGCAATAATATTGGCCGTTTTGCTCTCTTTTTATTCAACAGGCTGTGTTCAGAAAGATAAAGGCAAAAATGAAGCAGTTCTTGTCTTCAAGCATGGAAAGATCGCAGGGGACCCTGATTTATTTAAGCAATTGCTTGAGAGATTTGAAAAAGAGAATCCTGACGTAAAGGTTAAGGACGAAACGCTTCCAGCATCAACAGACGAGCAGCACCAGTTTTATGCTATAAATCTTGAAGGCAAATCCTCTGATTTTGATGTCCTTAGCATGGATGTAATCTGGGTGCCTGAGTTTGCAAGGGCTGGCTGGCTGAGGGATATAAGTCATCTGCTCCCTGAAACAGAGAGGGCTGAGTTTTTTCCCGGGCCGATACAGGCAGTTACATACAATAGCAGGGTCTATGCAATTCCATGGTATATTGACGCAGGTTTATTATATTACAGAAAGGATTTACTCAGGAATTATGGTTTTTCGCCTCCAAAAACATGGCAGGAGCTTGTCAGCACAGCTCAATATATTACAGCAAGGGAAAAGGACTTATACGGGTTTATATGGCAGGGAAAGCAGTATGAGGGCCTTGTCTGTAATGTGCTTGAATATTTCTGGAGCAATGGAGGCGATGTAGTGAGGGATGGTAAATCTGTAATAAACAGCCCTCAAAACATAGAATCCCTCAAGTTCATGCAGGAGCTTATTGTGAAGTATAAGATTACGCCTCCCCTTGTAACAACTGCAATAGAGGAGCCGACAAGGCATATATTTGGAAACGGCAGGGCGCTCTTTATGAGAAACTGGCCCTATGCATGGAATATATTTGAAAGGGATGGCTCTCCAGTAAAAGGAAAGGTCGGTGTTACAACGTTGCCATCATTTCCAAACAAGGACTCTGCATCCACGCTCGGAGGGTGGCAGCTTGGGATAAATAAATATTCAAAAAATCCTGAGGCAGCAGAGAGGCTGATAAGATTTCTTACATCGCCGGAGCCTCAAAAAATCCTTGCCTTAACGGTCGGCTATAAGCCGACAAGAAAATCTCTGTATAAAGATAAAGATCTGATAAGGGAGCAGCCATTTATTGCAGGGCTTTACGATGTTTTTATGAAGGCAAGGCCAAGGCCTGTAACACCCTATTATATGATGATAACTCAGGTCATGCAGCCTGAGTTCAGCGCTGCCCTGACAGGGATAAAGACGCCTGAGGAGGCGCTTGCCTCTGCGCATAAGCAGATAGGGCATATTATGAAGGTAGAAAGATGAAAGACAGCGGAAACAGATTTGTAATGCCAGCGCTTGTATTGCTCTCCCTTGTCACAATATATCCCATCATCTATGTTTTTTATCTAAGCCTGCACAGGAGGCTGCTGATATTTGACATCTCAAGATTTGTGGGCATTGATAATTACATCTTTCTTTTTAAAGACGACCGCTTCTGGAATGCCTTAAAAAATACAGTGTATTTTACCACGCTCTCTGTGTCTCTGGAGCTTATTCTCGGCCTTGCTATTGCCATGCTCTTAAACATGTCATTTAGGTTCAAAGGTGTGGCAAGGGCGCTTGTGCTTATCCCATGGGCAATACCCACAGTTGTCTCTGCAAGGATGTGGGAGTGGATATATAATACTGATTTTGGCATTCTAAACTATCTTATCGGCGCAAAGATAAACTGGCTCGGCAGTCCCTTCTGGGCGATAAATGCCGCTGTATTCATGGATGCGTGGAAGACAACTCCCTTTGTTGTCATCCTCCTCATGGCAGGGCTTCAGGTCATACCTTTGGAGCTTTATCAGGCTGCAAGAATTGATGGTGCAAATGCGTGGCAAATATTCAGGAGAGTCACGCTTCC
>MHEL01000087.1 GCA_001803815.1 Nitrospirae bacterium RBG_19FT_COMBO_42_15
ATCTTATTGCCCAGCGAAGGGCATCTGCTGCACCCCAGAAATTTCCTTTATCCATATTTTTTTTGCCAATTATAAATTGCGCCTTTGCCTTGTTTATATTATCTTCCTTTGTTTCCTCTTTTTCCCTGTGTTTAATAAATCGTGCTGCCAATGAGATGTCATATTCCCTTTTCTTTTCGTCATCAATTAAAATATTATACGCCTCTGTAATCCTTGCAAACAGCGCTTCTAATTTGTTTTTTATATCCGCTGATTTCTCTTTTAAATTTAAATGCCTGTCAGGATGATATTCTTTTGCTAATCTGAAATATGCCTTTTTAATTTCTGCCTCTGCTGCATTTTCCTTTACATTGAGTATCTCGTAATTATTCTGCTCCTTTAACAATGAAAATGCATTATGTATTTTTTCTATATCAACTGATTCTTCGCTGGTTTTTATCGGCTCCAGTTCAATTGCCTCTTCCTTCAGTGTTTTTACGCCTTCTGTTTTATTTAAAATAAATCCTGTTGAATATAGCAGATATATATTTTTTAATGCGTCAAATTCCGGCAGACTGGATATATTACATATATCCTTTAACCTATTTTTTCCATTTATCAATAACAGTATATTTTTTACATCGCTATCTAATTCAACATCCTGAAAAATATTTAATGGATTGGATGATAATGCTGGGATGCTGTTTACAGAAGGAAGCCCTGACCTTATTATGGTCAGATTATTAATTTTTTTTATTCCTTCTATAATTATATTTCCTGTGCTTATATCGAGAGTTATAACCTCTTCCATTGGAAGCTCGCCAGGTATGAATTCATATTCTCCCTTTTCCCATGAAAAAAGTTCCATTATAATCTCTTTTATCTGATGCCTTATAAAGGTAAGAAGCTCTTTCGCAGATATAAATTTTTGTTCAAGCAGTATCTGTCCCTGCCTCTTACCCGTCTCTTTTAATACTCTTACAGAAATATCATATTGTTCTTTATTTATCTTGCCAGATTTTAATAAAATATCTCCAAGTCTTTCCTCATCGCGATTGGATGTAGCAAATATTATATAGCCTCCTTTGATAAATAGGTCTTTTTTTATATTTTGATTTGTAAGACGGAGTATGCCTGTTGTATTTTCTTCTCTGATACTGTTTATAATATAAGGCAGGGAAAATTTCTTAATATTTTCTTTTAATGGTATATTCATTTTTGTTTATTAAAATTATATACTAACTAAGATATTTGTCAAATTATAAGATTAGTAGTAGTTATAGAGGGTGTTGATATGTTAATTGCAATATAAATTATATTATTATCAAATAGTTAAATGTATTAAAAACTGTTTATAAAATTTTATTAAAAAAATCTTGATTAATAAAAATGTATCTGTTATAGTCAATCCGCCTTTGATTATTAACCATAAAAAACTATTAAAGCAAAAGAGTCAATTCAAAACAATATAACTATTCAAAAACAAAGAGATTTTTATCTTATCAACAATTGTGGATAACCTGTGTTTAATTTTTAACTAATTGCTTAATATGGAAAATATAGATATCTGGAATAAGGGTCTTACCCTAATCAAAAAAAACCTGAATAATGATATATTTGAGCTGTGGTTTAAACCCACAACCTTTAAATCATATGATAACGGCGAAGTAAATATATCTGTGCCAAACAGGTACTGTGGTGAATGGCTAAAGACTAATTATTACGGCTTAATCAGGGACGCCCTGATTAACATCACACAGGAAAAGGATATTAAGATAAATTTTGTACCTGCCAAAGAAAGGGAAAAGACAGAGGAGACAGAAATAATAAAACAGGCTCCAGTAAAAAGCACCCTATTTCAAGAAAAAAGAATGTTGAACAAGAAATATAATTTTGAGAATTTTATTGTTGGACCAAGCAATCAATTTGCCCATGCAGCGGCATTGGCAGTAGCAGAAAACCCCGGGAAGTCATATAACCCGCTATTTATTTATGGGGGCGTCGGCCTCGGCAAGACACACCTTATCAACGCAATTGGCGACCATGTGGCAAGAAACAAGCCAGATGTCAAGATTATCTATCTTACCGCAGAGCAGTTTACAAATGAGGTTGTTGCAGCAATCAGATACGACAAGATGTACGCGTTTAAAGAAAAATACAGGAACATTGATATGCTGCTTGTTGATGATATACAATTCTTTTCAGGAAAAGACAAGTCGCAGGAGGAGTTCTTTTACACGTTCAATGCGCTTTATGAGGCGCACAGGCCAGTTGTCATGTCAAGCGATAAATATCCAAAAGAGATGCTTAAAATTGAAGAAAGGCTCAGATCAAGGTTTGAGTGGGGACTGATTGCAGACATACAGCAGCCTGATTTTGAAACAAGGATGGCTATATTAAAGCAGAAGGCAGAGTTAGAAAATATAAAGCTGCCGGAGGATGTGATACTCTTTCTTGTAGACGCAATAAAGACAAATATCAGGGTGCTGGAAGGCGCCTTAATCAGGCTCGGGGCATATGGATCCTTAACCGGAAAACCAATTACTGTTGAGCTTGCAAAAGATATCCTGAAGGCAACCATAAGCGAGAAGGAGAAGACCATTACCTCTGATGCCATACAAAAGGCAACCTCTGAATATTTTCAGATAAAGCTGGTAGAGATAAAATCCAAGAAGAGGACAAAGAACCTTGTAATGCCGAGGCAGGTTGCTATGTATTTATGCAGAGAGCTTACTGCCTTGTCCTATCCTGAAATCGGCAAATGCTTTGGCGGAAAGGACCACACAACAGTTATGCATGCATGCAGGCAGATTGAGAAGCTAAAGGAGAAAGAGAGCAGACTTAAAGATATTGTTGATGCGCTGATAAAAACATTAAAGGCATAATAACCGCAATAAACGAGGGTTATTGCGAAAGCATTCATTAGAAAGGAGAGAAAACGACATGAAGCTAAAAATTGAGCGCAAAGAGCTTTTAACAGGACTACAGAGAGTTCAGGGCGTAGTAGAAAAAAAGGTGACAATGCCCATTCTCTCCAATATAAAGATGGAGACAGATTCTAATGCCGTCAAATTAACAGCAACAGACCTTGAGATCGGGATAGTTGGAAGCGCTAAGGGAGAGGTCTTGGAAAAGGGCGGTATTGCTGTCTCGGCAAAGAAGCTGTATGAAATTGTCAGAGAACTCCCAGAGGGCGCTATAAATATGACGGTTTTAGATGGAGGAAGGCTTGAAATCCGCTCTGGCAGCAGCCTTTTTATCCTTATGTGCGCCCCGGTAGAGGAGTATCCTGCAATACCGGAAATCGGGAAGGGAAAATTTATTTCAATAGAAAAAAAGAGTTTATCCGAGATGATTAAAAAAATAATCTTTGCAGTTGGAGAAAACGATACAAGGTATATATTAAACGGCGCACTCATGAATGTTTCAAAAAATGCTGTTCAGTTTGTAGGCACAGACGGCCATAGACTCGCGGTTATTGAAAAGGCAATTAAAGGCGCTGCTGATGAAACAACCGCCATTGTCCCAAAGAAGGCCCTGACAGAGGTGAAAAAATTGATTGATGAGGATGGGGAAGAAAATATTGAGATAGGATTTGGCAAGAACCTTGTTTTGTTTAGAAAGGGAAATACAGAGATAATATGCCGTCTCATGGAGGGAACCTATCCAGATTACAAACAGGTGATACCGGCAAAAAATGAAGTTAAGATTTCTGTAAACAAAAAGAACTTGGAGGGGGCATTGAGAAGGGTATCTATTCTTTCAAGGGAAAAATCAAATGCTGTAAAATTGGAATTATCAGAAGGCAGGATTACGGCAGTCACCACCAATCCTGATATGGGCGAGGCAACTGAGGATATTCCGGTAGAATACAAGGGCCAGCCTGTTTTTATAGGCTTTAATGCAAAATACATCCTTGACACGTTGTCTGTAATAGAAGGAGAGGATGTGATCCTGGAGCTGCAGGACTCCTTAAGCCCCTGCATAATAAAAGACAAGGCAGACAAGGATTATCTCTGCGTTGTAATGCCCATGAGGCTGTAAACTTTAAATGTTTATAAAAGAACTAAGCCTCAGGAACTTCAGAAACTATCCTGAACTTGCCATCTCCTTTAACAAGGGGCTTAATATCTTTATCGGCGAGAATGCGCAGGGCAAGACAAATCTTTTAGAGGCAGTACATTTTATACACTCTTTACAATCCTTCAGAACACAGGATGAAAAGGGCCTGATAAAGGCATCTTCAGATAATGCCATTTTATCAGCAGAAATTGAAAGGGAGGGCGGCATTACAAATTTGTCCGCCCTTATTGATTATAAAGGCAAGAGGGTCAAATTAAACGGCAAAAGGATCAGCAAAACAAGCGAACTCCTCAGCCGGCTTGCTGTTATAACCTTTTCTCCTGACGACCTTTTTTTAATCAAAGACCTGCCTTCTGAACGGCGCAGATACTTTGATAAGGCAATCCTTCCGCATTCACCAAGTTACTTGAAAACAGGCATCAGATATGATAATATATTGGAGCGCAGAAACAGGCTTTTAAGGGATATCAGGGATTCAAAAGGCGGCGCAGAAAACACCTTGCTAAGGCCGTGGGATGAGCAGCTTGTTGAGGAAGGGACAAGAATCCTGTTAAAAAGGCAGGGGTTTGTGGGCCAGATAAGGCCGTTTTTGGAAAAGATATTTCTATCTATAAGCAGAAGCAATAAAATGCCAGCGCTCACTTACGAAAGCCAGCTTCTGCCCCTTTCAGAGGCATTTTTAGAAGCAGACATTACGGACAGGATAAAGGAACTCTTTTGGAGATCGCTTGATGAAAAGAGGGATGAGGAGCTTAGATATGGCTACACCCTTGTCGGTCCGCACAAAGACGACTTTCAGTTTGCCATTAATGACCAGAAGGCAAAGGCAACTGCCTCGCAGGGCCAGCACAGGATGATGATATTATCGCTGAAACTGTCAGAGGCAGCGTTATATAAAGAGGCATTCGGGGAATATCCTGTTCTGCTTTTGGATGATGTATTTTCAGAGCTTGACGAAATCAGGGCAGAGGCGTTAATAGAGCAGATTCTTGATATGGAGATAGAGCAGGTCTTTATCACTGCCGCAAAAAAGGAGAGCATCCCAACCAGTAAAAAGGGGTGTTCTTTTTATTTGATAAAAGAGGGAACAGTCAGCGCTTACTAACAGGTTGTTGAAAAACTCTATTTATGCTTCGACAGGCTCAGCATGAACGGGAAAATATACAATGAAATCTATAAGCCAACCGTTCACCCTGAGGTTCTCGAAGGGTGAACAGTGAGTTTTTCAACAACCTGCTAAAGGATTATTATAATGACACTATAAGCTTGGAGGAACATGAAAACAGGAGAGGCAACAATAGAAAGAAATAAAAAGGAAAAAGAGATTATTGAGGAGGGCCAGCAAGGCAGCGAGAGCTATGGCGCTGAAAAGATAACAATACTGGAAGGCCTTGAGGCTGTCCGGAAAAGGCCTGCCATGTATATCGGCAACACAGGCGCAGGAGGCCTTCACCACCTTGTGTTTGAGGTTGTTGACAACAGCGTTGACGAGGCATTGGCAGGCTTCTGCACAAAGGTTGAGGTCATTATCCATGTTGACAACAGCGTTACTGTAATAGACAACGGCCGCGGCATACCCACAGAGATGCACCCGGACAAAAAGAAATCAGCGGCAGAGGTTGTTATGACCATCCTCCATGCGGGCGGCAAATTTGACAATAAGGCATATAAAGTCTCAGGCGGCCTGCACGGCGTCGGCGTATCTGTTGTGAATGCCCTTTCAGAGCGGCTTGAGCTTGAGATAAAGAGAAACGGCGGGGTCTTTCAGCAGGAATATAAAAGGGGAAAGCCGCTTGCTCCGGTTGAAGAGACAGGAAAGACAAAGAAGAGCGGGACTAAGGTAACCTTTAAACCTGATAAGGAGATATTTGAGACAACAGAATACAGCTTTGATGTGCTGGCGCAGAGGCTAAGGGAGCTCGCATTTTTGAACAAGGGGCTTGAGATTACGCTTGAGGATGAGCGCACAGAGAAAAAGCAGGAGTTCTGCTACAAGGGCGGCATAGTCTCTTTTGTTGAGCACCTGAACAAGAATAAGGAGCCTATACACAAGCCTGTTTCCATCTCTGATGAGAGAAAGGGGATAATGCTTGAGATAGCTCTTCAATACAATGAGAGCTACGCGGAAAACATATTCTCGTTTGCAAATAATATCAACACAGTTGACGGAGGAACACACCTAAGCGGCTTTAAGACGGGCCTTACAAGGGTGGTAAATGGGTATGCTATAAAGAACGGTTTTGTAAAGAGCGACAAGGAATCATTAGTCGGCGATGATGTAAGAGAAGGCCTGACCGCTGTTATCAGCATAAAGCTTTCAAATCCCCAATTTGAAGGACAGACAAAGGCAAAGCTCGGCAACAGCGAGGTCAAAGGCATTGTGGAAACAGCAGTTAATGAAAAGCTCTCTGCATTTTTTGAAGAACATCCGCCGATAGCGAGGAAGATTGCGGAAAAGGCAATAACTGCTGCAAGGGCAAGGGAGGCGGCAAGAAAGGCTAAGGAGCTGACAAGAAGAAAGAATGCGCTTGATATAAGCGCTCTTCCGGGAAAACTTGCAGACTGCGCAGA
This sequence comes from Nitrospirae bacterium RBG_19FT_COMBO_42_15, assembly GCA_001803815.1. Lineage (GTDB taxonomy): Bacteria > Nitrospirota > CAKKRA01 > 9FT-COMBO-42-15 > 9FT-COMBO-42-15 > 9FT-COMBO-42-15. Next base: position 6,634 of record MHEL01000087.1, read on the forward strand.
GAAGGATCCCGCGCTTTCTGAAATATATATTGTAGAAGGTGATTCAGCAGGCGGCTCTGCAAAGCAGGGCAGGGACAGACACAATCAGGCAATCCTTCCATTAAAGGGAAAGATACTCAATGTTGAGAAGGCAAGGTTTGACAAGATGCTAAGCAGCGATGAGATAAAGACGCTCATTACTGCGCTCGGCACAGGCATTGGCAAGGAGGATTTTGACGCTGCCAAGGCGCGCTATCACAAGATTGTTATTATGACAGACGCAGATGTGGACGGCGCGCATATCAGGACGCTTCTTCTCACATTCTTTTACAGGCAGATGTCTGCCCTGATTGAAAAGGGATATATATATATTGCCCAGCCCCCGCTGTTTAAGGTCAAAAAGGGCAAGGCAGAGAGATATATAAAGGATGAAAAAGGACTTCAGGAATATCTGATAGACCTTACTGCAGACGGTATTGAGGCAAAGAGCAAAGACGCCAAAAACCATGTATCAGGCGAGAAGCTGAATAATATTTTGAAGAGGCTTATCAGCTTTGAGCATTTATTAACACGTTTCAGCCACAGAAAGATTGACGCAGATATCATCCGCGCCTTTGCCATGGAAGAGGAGTTTGACAAGGCAGTATTAAAAAACAAGTCAAAGCTTGAGAAGGCAATAAGCAGCGTAAAAAATTTCTTTACAGAATTTTATCCTGATACCTCGCTTAAGATAGATATAGAAGAGGACGAGGAGCATAAGGCATACAAGGCGGTCTGCGAAATAAAGAGGGACGGCGCTAAGACCGATGTCACAATTGATGAAGAGTTAGTCTCATCGCCGGAATTTAAAGAGGTTAGGAGCCAGTCGCCAATACTCACAGGCCTTGGCGCGCCTCCGTATAAGGTCAGAAAAAAGGATGGTTCAGAAAAGATTTTAAACACCACCACCGCCTTAATAAACTATATCCTTCAGGTTGCAAAAGAGGGTCTTTCAATCCAGAGATACAAAGGACTTGGCGAGATGAACCCGAACCAGCTCTGGGAGACAACAATGGACCCTGAAAAGAGGAGCTTCCTGCAGGTCAAGATTGAGGATATTGTTGCTGCTGATGAGATATTTACAGTTTTGATGGGAGACCAGGTAGAGCCGAGAAGGGAATTTATACAGCAGCATGCGCTGGAGGTTACGAACTTAGATATATAATTAGGCTAAAGGCAAAGGGCATAAACTGTCATTCCCGCAGAGTCTCTGGGCGGGAATCTAAAAAAAAGTGTAATAAAATCTATCAAATACGTTAAGCAATTTCTTTATTGACAGCACATAAAAGCCTGTGATAGCCTCTGCCATAGTTGTTCAGATAATAACTGGTTAGCACTCTCAAATCCTAGAAGGAAATCATGAAATACATATTAATAACACTTGTTCTTATTTTGTCTGGATGTGCATCAAACTCTGGGGTAGTTCCAATGGGTAATGATACGTACATGGTGTCTCGCCAGGCGGCCTCTGGATTTTCTGGTATGGGCACCTTAAAGGCTGATGCTATGAGAGAGGCATATCAACAATGTCAATTAACAGGAAAGCGTGTAGAAGTAGTAGAAGCTATTGATGCGAAGCCACCGTATATATTTGGTAACTTCCCAAAAACTGAAATACGTTTCAAATGTGTCCCATAAAAACAGTGCTAACAAACGGTTGCACGCGAAGGAAGCTTTCGGGACGTTGTTACTTACATTGCATTTTGCTTGACAAAGGGCTGTAGGTTTTGGGCTTAATGGTGGCGCATTCTATTTCCTGTCGTTCCCGCATGCCTCAGGCGGGTATCCATAAGGTATCGCACCTGATAGATACAGTCCGGGGCTATAAGAACTGGATTCCCGATTATTTTTTTATATCCTCCTTTAGATGGTTCAAGTTTGCAACCTTAAGCCACTTAAACCAAGCAGCCATTTCCATAGCAACTGATTTTCTTGACTTGCAAAGGAATATTTGATAAATTACAA
>MHEL01000088.1:0-239 GCA_001803815.1 Nitrospirae bacterium RBG_19FT_COMBO_42_15
TCCTGCCTTATGCTATATATAAATTAACACCACGAAGCCTAAAGGAGCTAAATTTAAATGACAGGCTTATGCTGTTTTCAGTCATCTGGTTCTCAGCAGTTTTTATATTCTTCTCTCTATCAAGGACAAAACTGCCAAACTATATTGCATCACTGTTCCCGCCAATGGCATTGATTACTGCAATGCTGTTAAAGGAATTTTTAGTTGGCAATAAAGAGGAATCAAAAGCACCAAAATAT
>MHEL01000088.1:277-1031 GCA_001803815.1 Nitrospirae bacterium RBG_19FT_COMBO_42_15
TGTCGGCTTTATCCTCATGCCAGCGATATTAAATAAAATACACCCAACCCTTCCAGACGGCTTTGCGGATATACCTATTAAGATTGGAAAGTGGCCGATTATTTTGGCCATATTATTCTTTGCATCAGGGGCATTGTCTGCTATTGCCTCTTTAAAAGATATGCGTAGTTTACTAATAGGGGCAATTGGCCTCACATCTTCCATATTTCTATTAATTGCCTTTAATCTTGCCATGCCTGATATAGAAAGGCTGATTCAATCTCCGCTTAAAAATTTTGCAGCAGTCATAAGAGAAAAGAATGAGCCTGAAAGAAGGATTGCTTCATACCGCATAAATAATCCGAGCATCCTGTTTTATTCCCAGCAGAAGGTTCTTACGCTGCATAAAGATAATATAGAAGAACTCAAGGCAATGGCAGGGCAGGAAGCGCCGTTGTATGTAATTACAAAACTCCCTTATGCAAGGGAATTAAAAGAGGCAACAGGAATGCACTATGCTGGACAGGATAGCGTATATATCCTGCTGGCAAACAATATGGCGCAATGCAGGTTAGATAAGAAATAATGGACAAAAAATCTATTTTAAAAAAAGTACTCTATATCTTAATACCCTTGATAGCCCTCTTAGTTCTTTTTGCCCTTGACCATCAAATCAGGGATTTTGTAAAAACAAACATCAACTCAGCAGAATGGGAAACAACTGTACAGACACTAAATAAATTTGGCGACGGCGGTGTTCAGGCTGTTATCACAA
>MHEL01000088.1:1102-5526 GCA_001803815.1 Nitrospirae bacterium RBG_19FT_COMBO_42_15
GCCATTATTGCTGCAGGAATTGCAGTCCAGATAATCAAGCACACCATAGGAAGACCGCGGCCGACACTGACTGATGCAGGGGTCAGCAACTTTGGCCCTTCAATTTCAATAGGCCTTGACTCCTTTCCATCAGGACACACAGCATCGTCATTTGCGCTTGCAGCGGTTTTATCAGCAGCATATCCCAAGGGCAAATACATTTTTTATTCACTTGCTGGGATTGCCGGCATATCAAGGATATACCTTGATTCCCACTTTGCATCTGATGTCTTTGCAGGCGCTGTCATTGGAGCATGGATTGGCTGGCTGGCCTATAAAAGAGGAAAATGGCAGGCGACATAGTGGCTTGCGCCTGTCTCTGTTAATTTGGGTTCTTTTTGCGGGTCAGTGCATTCTGAAGGACTCCCCCTCTCTTTAAATACCTCACACCTTGGATGAAAGCGGCAGCCTGTAACAGGCTTCTCAAAATCAAATGCCTGCCATGAAAGCCTGCTGACAGAGATAACCTTCTCACTGCCCTCTGTCAAGGATGACCATAAAACATTTGTATACGGATGCATAGGCTTATGGGCAATCCTGCCGCTTAAACCCATCTCAACAATCCTGCCCATGTACATAACAGCAACCTTATTGCTTATCAGCTCCACAAGTCTCAGGTCATGCGATATAAAAAGATATGAAAGGCCTAATTCCCCCTGCAAATCTCTAAGAAGATTTATAACCTGTGCCTGAATAGATACATCAAGCGCCGATGTCGGCTCATCAGCAATGATGAGTTTTGGCTTAACAGCAATGACCCTTGCAATGCCAACGCGTCTCTTTTCACCTCCGCTCAGTTCATCAGGGTAATTGCTAAGCTTGCTCTTTTTTAGATTCACCTGATTCATCAATTCAGCAATTCTTTTATTCACCTGATAATAGTCAAGGTCTTCGTAAACTGTTATTGCCTCCTTTAATATATCCTTAACCTTCATCCTCGGATTTAATGCTGCATCTAAGTCCTGAAATATCATCTGCATCTTGCTTCTAACCTTCCTCAACTCTCCCCTCTGAAGGCTCAGCATATCCATGCCGTTAAAAACAATCTTTCCATCTGTCGGCTCAATAAGCCTGAGTATGAGCTTGCCTACTGTTGTCTTTCCGCACCCGCTCTCGCCAACTAAACCAAGCGTCTCCTTCTCCTTCACATAAAAGCTCACATCATCGACAGCTGGGATCACCCTCTTTTCCTTTTTCAAGGCAGAGAATATCCCTGTGGAATGATAAAAATACTTCTTAAGATTTATGACATCAAGTATTGTGTCAGACATATCAGAATTCTCACAAAAAGTATGAGCCTAACGGCAAAGTAAAAAGCTCCAGGTGCAAGGCGGAGCGAGGCCGAAGCGACAACGCAGCAGATGGACTTTTTACGAAGCCGTTACTCTGCGAGATAGCAGCGCATATAGTGACCTATCCCTATCTCTATCATCTCCGGCTCAGCCTCTTTGCATTTCTTTTTTACCCTGTCATTCTTTAAATCACACCGTTCATAGAATCTGCATCCTCTGTAGAGTGTAATGGTATCAGGGACATCTCCTTTGATTGCCCTGAGCCTCTCTTTCATCTTTATCTCTTCTACTGTAGGCTGGGAATTCAGAAGCGCTATGGTATATGGATGTCTGATAAAGGAGCTGCTGTCCATTATCTCCCTTTTTAAGCCGTATTCAACAATCCTGCCGCCGTACATAACTGCAATCCTGTCAGCAAGCTGCATTATAACGTTCATATCATGCGTAATAAGCAGAATTGTCAGATTAAGCTCTTCTTTTAATTGTTTCAAAAGCTCAATTATCTTTGTCTGAATAGTTACATCAAGACCTGTTGTCGGCTCATCAGCAATTAGAATCGCCGGCTCTGACGAAAGCGCCATTGCAATCATTACCCTCTGGCACATGCCTCCGCTTAAGCCAAACGGATAATCATAAAGACGCATAGACGGCGAATCAATCTGAACCCGCTCAAGCCATTTAGCAGCTATATCCATTGCTTCTTTTTTTGCTGATACTTTGCTGTGAAGCATTATTGACTCTGCAATCTGCTCCCCAACCGGAATAAATGGATTAAGCGCAGATTTTGGATTCTGAAATATCATGCTTATGACCTTGCCCCTTATCCCTTTCATTAGAGTCTCGCTTCTCTTTAACCATCCTGCAACATCCTTTGCTATTTCAAGTATCGCCTTTCTTTTTGTTTTGACAGACACATAATCAGGCAGCCCTTCCAGAAGATTGACTGTCTTTCCATTGTGAGTCAGCAGGATATTGCCTGAAATAATCCCGGGCCCGTCAGTTATCAAACTGAGTATGGATTGCGCAGTGATGCTCTTTCCGCAGCCTGATTCGCCTACAATGCCAAGCACCTCTCCCTTTCTGATGCTGAAGGAAACATTGTCAACAGACCTAATGAATGCCTCCTTTGCATAGGAATAGAAGTATGTCCTTAAATCCTCTACCTTTAAAATTGGCTCTGACACTACCTTTTCCTCCGCCATTCAAGCAGATTGTTCAGGCCGTCGCCAAGAAGATAGAAACCAAGTATGCTGATTAATATTGCCGCAGCAGGCGCAGTTGAAAGAAAAAAATCGCCCCTGAAAAAATAGTCCTTGCCGGCAGCAACCATGTTGCCCCAGCTCGGCGCAGGCTCCTGAACGCCAAAACCAAGATAGCTCAGGCTTGTCTCTATAAGTATCACCTCTGCCATGCCGAGTGTCGCCTGTATAATAACTATTGCCTTGCAGTTATACCAGAGTATGTGTTTAAAAATAATGTCTCTGGTCTTAAGGCCCAATGCCTTTGCAGCCTCAATAAAGCTCCTTTTCTTTAAGAAAATAACCTTTGATTTTATCAGAGAGGCTACAGTCGGGATATTTGTTATGCCGACAATAAGCATTATGAAATATATACCTGGCCTGAAAAAGGCAATGGCAAGGAGTATGATAACCATCTTTGGTATGGAATCTATAAGGTCAAGGATATATGAGATTATAGAATCTGTCCTGCCTCCATTATAGCCTGAGACAAGGCCTGCCATTGTGCCAAAGAAGAGGGCAATGATAATAGATAGAAGCCCCGGCATGAAGTATGCCTGAGAGCCGACAATAATCCTGCTTAATATATCCCTTCCCATAAAGTCTGTGCCGAGGATGTGTTTGTAATCAGGAGACTGCATCATCTCTTTCAGGTTTATCCCAAGAGGGTCATAAGGAAGGAGATGGAGGACTGCGGTAATATAAGAGCTCAGCACAAATAAGACAACAAAGAGGCCAAAGCCTATCTGTATCAAATCCTTTTTGTTCGCCCTTCGCCAGATAGGTATCTGAGAAAACTCGCTGACCTCTGCCCCTCTTTGTATATATTTTGTTCTCAAGCAGACTCTCCTTTTTCGCTTGCCTGTGGATTCACAAAGGCATATACAATAGTCTGTGACAGCCTGCCGAGATGAACAACAACAGCAGCAAAGATTGTAATGCCCATAATTACAGGATAGTCCCTGTCAAGCGACGCCTGCCATGCAAGCCTCCCCATGCCAGGCCAATTAAAAACCTGCTCCACAACAACTGCGCCGCCAAGCATAAAGGGTATCTTTGCAGCAATCATTGTAGTAACAGGAATAAGGATGCCCTCTTTGAATGAGTGCCTCCAGATGGATGCGCCCTTTGCCTTTGCAGCCTTTATATAATCCTCTGAAAGGACGCGCTCAAGCTGTGTTCTCATGTGTCTTATTATCTCGCTAATTGAGCCGTTGCCAATGCCGAGCACAATTATAGGCAGGAGGAAATATATCCAGTTAATTTTAGAGCCGCTTGCTGCCCCGGCAGATAAAAACGGAAAGAGATTGAATTTTTTTGTAAAGATATATATAGCTATATAACCGAGCCAGAACACAGGAAGCGCGGATAATATGTATGCAAATAGTGTCAGTCCCCATGATAGAAAAGGCCGGCGCCTTAATGAGGACACAACAGCAATCGGAACAGCGATCAGGAGTGTAACAATTAATGAGCCTATTGTAAGAATAAGGGTATTCATGCCAACCTTTATCAGCTCGCTAAAAACAGGCTTCCCTGTCCTGAAGGAATTGCCAAAATTGCCGCGAATAAGATTATTGAGCCATGAGAGGTATTGAACAGCAATGCCCCTGTCAAGGCCGAGCTCCCTTTTGATTGCCGCAATATCTTCAGGATTCTGTGTCTGGATATTTATAAAGATGTGAAGAGGGTCTCCTGGAGCAAAATGAAGGATTGAAAAAATAAGAAGGCTGACACCCAAAAGAAGAAGGATGGCAATAAACAGCTCTCGCAAAACAAGTTTCAGGATTGGCTTCCATAATAGGGTATATTTCATATAATAAAAATTGTAGGGGCAACCCTCTGTGGTTGCCCG
>MHEL01000089.1 GCA_001803815.1 Nitrospirae bacterium RBG_19FT_COMBO_42_15
CAACTGCACAGCAGTAAAGGCGCCTGGATTCGGCGACAGAAGAAAGGCAATGCTTGAAGATATCTCGATCCTGACAGGCGGCCAGGTAATATCAGAGGACCTTGGCCTGAAGCTTGAGAATGTAAAGATTACAGACCTTGGAAGGGCAAAGAGGATTACTATTGATAAAGACAATACAACAATTGTAGAAGGCGCTGGCGATACAGCAAAGATACAGGGCAGGGTAAAGCAGATAAAGGCCCAGGTAGAAGAGACTACCTCTGATTATGACAGGGAAAAGCTTCAGGAGAGGCTTGCAAAGATAGGCGGCGGCGTTGCTGTTATTAATGTTGGCGCATCAACTGAGACAGAGATGAAGGAGAAGAAGGCAAGGGTTGAGGATGCGCTTCATGCAACAAGGGCAGCAGTTGAAGAGGGCATAGTCCCTGGCGGCGGTGTGGCGCTGCTTCGCTGCATTCCGGCCCTTGACAAACTAAAACTCCACGGTGATCAGCAGATTGGCGTAAATATTATCAAGAGGGCATTGGAAGAGCCGATCAGACAGATTTCAGAGAATGCCGGTTTTGAAGGCTCAGTTGTAGTTGAAAAGGTAAAGGCTGAAAAGGCAAGTACAGGATTTGATGCCTCAAAAGAAGAATATGTTGATATGATAAAGGTTGGAATCATTGACCCCACCAAGGTTACACGTTGCGCGCTCCAGAATGCAGCAAGTGTTGCATCACTAATGCTTACAACAGAGGTAGTGATTGCAGATCTGCCGGAGGAGAAGTCAGCAGCTATGCCGGCAATGCCAGGCGGCGGAATGGGCGGGATGTATTAAGGGCAGTTAAAGTTAAGTTAAAGCAGGGGTTTGATTAAACAAACCCCTGCTTCTTTATTCTTTTGACAATATTTTACACGGTTTGTTATAATTGGATTAATATATTATAATAATCAATCTGGAATTTCAAAAATGGACGAAAGAGTTCAAAAGATATTAAAGACTGTTATAACAGCCTATATAGAAACAGGCGAGCCTATCGGTTCAAGGACTGTTTCAAAGAAATATGATTTCTGGCTGAGCCCTGCGACCATAAGAAACATCATGGCAGATCTGGAGGATCTGGGTTTTCTTACACATCCGTATACATCCTCTGGAAGGATTCCAACTGAAAAGGGCTACCGCTACTATATTGACAGTCTGATCAGCCACAGTGATTTAGAGCATATAGATGAAGAGCAGTTTTTATCAAGGTATCAGAATAAAAGGACGGACATATCTGAATTGATGCATGAGACATCACAGATACTTTCTATGCTTTCACATTATACAAGCGTGGTTACCACACCGCGTTTTACAAATACTATTTTTAAACACCTTAAGTTTATAATGCTGGACAACAGAAGCATATTGGCTATCTTTGTATCGCAGGAAGGAATTGTCCATAACAAGTTTTTTGCTGTAGATGAGGATTACACCCAGAAGGACCTTGATTGGGTTGCAGCATACATAAATGATGAGTTTGAGGGCCTTACAATAGGCCAGATAAGGGAAAAACTGATAGAAGGCATGAGGATGGACAAGGCCCATTATAATAAGCTGTTAATCAGGGTTATAAACAAGTATAGCGAGGACTCATTCTTTGATATCGGAGACATATTTTTAGATGGAAAGGCAAATGTCCTTGACCACCCTGAATTTTCTGATATAGAGAAGATGAAACAGCTTTTCAAGACCTTTGAAGAAAAATATACTATCTTGAAATTTCTCAATAGGTGCCTTGATAACGACGGCGTTAAAGTGATTATTGGCGATGAAAATATTGGAATAAGCCACTGTAGTCTGGTAGTAGCAAATTATAAGGACGGCAACAGGGTGCTCGGAACAATAGGCGTGATTGGCCCTACAAGGATGGAATATTCAAGGATAATACCTCTTGTAGATGTAACAGCAAGGACGCTTACAAAGGCATTGAGCAGGGAATAATAATTTAAATGAAAAATAATAAAGAAGATATAGAGGTTAAAGAGGAGGGTAAAGAGCCCTCAGAGGCGGCAGAAGATGCAAAAGAGGCGGCTGAAGAACCGTTTATTGCCTCTGACCAGACCGGAGAAATTGAGAGCCTAAAGTCTGAGATTGAAAAGAAGTCTCAGCAGGCAAAGGAAAACCACGATAAATATGTTAGGCTTTATGCTGAATTTGAAAATTATAAGAAACGTATAGTAAAGGAACAGGCAGAATTCCTTAAATTTTCAAATGAACGGTTGATAAAAGATATTCTTCCTGTAATTGACAACCTTGAGAGGGCAGTTGAACATGCAAAGGAGCCGTCTGAAGGGTCAAAGGGAGAATTGCAGGATATTAAGGGATTAATTGCCGGCATAGAGCTTACGATAAAACAGTTTAAGGATATGCTTGGCAGTTTAGGGGTGGAAGAGGTAAAGTCAGTCGGCGAGCCATTTGATCCAACAAGGCATGAGGCGGTAAGCCATGTAGAAACAGATGAACATGATAATAATATTATTATAAACGAGTTTCAAAAAGGGTATTTATTAAATAACAGGATATTACGGCCTGCAATGGTAAGCGTTGCAAAGAGGCTGGAGAAGAAAGAGGATGCTGCTCCAGAGCAGGGTGAAGAAAAATAATTATGACTATTCTTAAAAAGGAGGCATAAATGGGAAAGGTTATTGGAATAGACTTGGGGACCACAAATTCCTGTGTTGCTATAATGGAAGGCGGGGCGCCTTTTGTTATTCCCAATTCAGAAGGCAGCCGCACAACCCCTTCTGTTTTTGCAATAACTGAAAAGGGAGAGCGCCTTGTCGGCCAGATTGCAAAGAGGCAGGCAATTATAAACCCGGAAGATACGATTTTTTCAATAAAGAGGTTAATCGGAAGAAAATACAATTCTGATGTGGTTCAGGATGCAATTAAAAAACTTCCGTATAAGATTACAGAGGCGCCTAACGGAGACGAGCAGGTAGTGATAAGAGGCAAGAATTACAGCCCATCAGAGGTCTCTGCTATGATACTGCAGAAGATGAAGCAGACAGCAGAGGATTATCTTGGCGAAAAGGTTACAGAGGCTGTAATTACTGTTCCTGCATATTTTAATGACAGCCAGCGGCAGGCAACAAAGGATGCTGGAAGGATTGCGGGCCTTAATGTCCTAAGGATTATAAATGAGCCTACAGCAGCGTCATTGGCTTACGGCCTTGAGAAAAAGAAAGATGAAAAGATTGTTGTGTATGACCTTGGAGGCGGGACATTTGATGTTACAGTCCTTGAATTGGGTGAGGGCGTATTTGAGGTTAAATCTACAAACGGCGATACATATCTTGGCGGCGATGACTTTGATCTTAGGATAATTGACTGGCTTGTAGCAGAATTTAGAAAGGATCAGGGAATTGACTTAAGAAAAGACAAGATGGCCCTTCAGAGATTAAAAGAGGCAGCTGAAAAGGCGAAGATTGAGCTTTCTTCATCATTAGAGACAGAGATTAATCTTCCATTTGTTACTGCTGATGCAAGCGGGCCAAAGCATATGAATATAAAGCTTTCAAGGTCAAAGCTTGAACAGCTTGTTGATGATTTGGTGCAAAAGACAATAGAGCCGTGCAGAAGGGCATTATCAGATGCAGGATTAACGGCAAAGGATATAAATGAAGTTGTCCTTGTCGGCGGCCAGACAAGGATGCCAAAGGTTCAGCAGGTTGTGAAAGAATTCTTTGGAAAAGAGCCTCATAAAGGCGTTAACCCGGATGAGGTTGTTGCAATAGGCGCTGCAATACAGGCAGGTGTGTTAAAAGGAGAGGTTAAGGATGTTCTTCTGCTGGATGTTACCCCGCTTTCACTTGGCATAGAGACGCTCGGCGGCGTCTTTACAAAGTTGATAGAAAGAAATACAACTATTCCGACAAAGAAGAGTCAGGTATTTTCTACAGCAGCAGACAATCAGCCTGCTGTTTCTATCAGGGTATTTCAGGGAGAACGTGATATGGCAGCAGATAATAAACTGCTCGGCCAGTTTGAGCTTGTCGGAATTCCTCCTGCGCCGCGCGGTGTGCCGCAGATAGAGGTTGCATTTGATATTGACGCAAACGGCATAGTCCATGTTTCTGCAAAGGACCTTGGCACTTTAAAGGAGCAGTCAATAAAGATTACTGCATCAAGCGGCCTGACAGAACAAGAGATTCAAAAGATGGTAAAAGAATCGGAGATGCATTCTGATGAGGATAAGAAAAAGAAACAGCTTGCAGAGGTGCGAAATGAGGCAGATACGCTCGTATATTCAGTAGAAAAATCACTGGCAGAATTCGGCGACAAGGTATTGCCGGATGAAAAGGTAAAGATTCAGGAGGCCATGGAGAATACAAGAAAGGCATTATCTGGAAATGATATAGATGCTATAAAAAATGCGGTGGCATTGCTTTCAAGCACTTCGCATAAGCTTGCAGAAGAGATGTATAAGAAAACAGCGGCGTCACAGCAGGGCGCAGCAGGAGCAGGCGCTGATGCAGAGTCAGGTGCAAAGAAGGAAGAGAAGGTTGTAGAGGCAGAATTTGAAGAGGTTGACAAGGATAAGAAATAAGGTAGATGAGAATTGGCGACTAAACAGGATTATTATACAGTTTTAGGCGTAGAGAAAAATGCCTCTGAGGCAGATATAAAGAAGGCCTACCGCAGGCTTGCGCATCAGTTTCATCCTGACAAGAATCAAGGCAATAAGGAATCAGAAGAAAAATTTAAAGAGATTTCTGAAGCATACGAGGTGTTAAGCGACCTGCAGAAGAGAAAGGACTACGACCTATACGGCCACAGGATGGGAGGGCAGGGTTTTGAGGGCTTCAGGGATTTTGGCGATGTATTCGGCGATATATTCGGCGACTTCTTCGGTTTCAGCAGGAAGGGCGGCCAACGGCCTGAGCAGGGCTCTGATTTAAGATACAATCTTGATATCACCTTTGAAGAGGCTGTATTTGGCTATGAGACAAAGGTAAAGGTTCCGAGGATGGAGACCTGTCTTGATTGCAATGGCAAGGGCGCAGAATTTGGAGCAGAGCCGACGGTTTGTCCTAATTGTAAAGGCAGTGGTCAGGTAAGATTTCAGCAGGGCTTTTTTACAATAAGCAGAACATGCAGCAAGTGTCATGGAGAAGGCAGGATTATAACAAATCCATGTCAGAAATGCCGCGGCGCAAAGAAGATTAAAAAAGAGCGCATCCTCTCAATAAAGGTTCCTCCGGGCGTAGAGGATGGGATGAGACTGAAACTTTCAAATGAGGGCGAAAGCGGCAATTACGGCGGCCCCCCGGGTGATTTATATGTAGTGATTACTGTTAAGGAGCATCCAATATTTACAAGGGATAGAGATGATATATATTGCGAGATACCTATTGGTCTTGCGCAGGCAGCGCTCGGCACAATGATAGATGTGCCGACTCTCGTTGGAAATACAGAATTAAAGATACCTGCAGGGACGCAAAGCGGCGCAGCCTTTAGATTGAAGGGCAAAGGTGTTGCAAGCATCAGAGGCTATGGAATTGGGGATCAGATTGTAAAGATTAATGTCCAGATTCCAAATAAACTTAGCGTAAAACAAAGAGAGCTCTTAGAGGAGTATGCAAGAATCAGCAATGAAGAGATTATCTCTGAAAAAGGCTTCTTGAAAAAAATGAAAGAGGCAATGAAAAGGTAGAAAGTGCCGGGACCAAGGCTGTTTTTTATTGATTCAAAAAATATCATTGATAATCAGATTTCCATCAGCAATACGGCGTTAAGACACATAACAAAGGTATTGCGAATAGGTGTAGGCGATAAAATATGGATTGCTGATGAAAGAAAGAAAAGATATCTTATTGAGCTGACAGATGTTAATCACAAAAAAGCACAAGGCAAGATTTTAGAGACAAAAGAGGCTGCTGAGCCGCCTGCCATTGAAATAATCCTCCTGCAGTCCATTTTAAAAGGCGAGAAAATGGATATGCTCATACAAAAGGCAACTGAACTTGGAGTATCAAAAATCCTTCCTTTAATCAGTGAGAGGACAATTATAAAGGTCAAATCACCCGGAAAAGAAAAAAGATGGCAGAGCATAGCTAAAGAGGCATCCCAGCAAAGCGGAAGATGGGAAGTGCCGGAATTTGCGCCGGTGACTTGTTTTGAAGATGTTTTTGAAAAAATCGGAGTGATTGATTTTGGTTTAATTCTCTGGGAAGGAGAACAGGAAAATAGGCTAAAGGATGTTCTTGAAAGATATCCGGACAGCATTAAGAAAATCTGTGTTTTTATTGGGCCTGAAGGCGGTTTTACTGAAAAAGAGATAGGGCTTGCAAAGGAAAAGGGTTTTATATCCGTTTCCATGGGTGATTTAATATTAAGGGCAGAGACCGCTGCTATAACAATCATTGGGATTTTACAATATGAATTTGGCAATATTGGATAGAATTAACATTCTGTTCCTGCAAATTATTTTCATTATCTTATTAAATATAACTTTTTCAGAGGCTAAGGTAGTTGAAAGGATTGCCGCAGTTGTTAATAACAGAATTATTACTCTGAGCGCGCTCAATGCAGCTATTGAATTAAGAAAAGCAGATATACAGATAGAAGAAGACATAGCAGATGAAGATATCATTCGTGAAAAGGTGTTGTGGGAGCTTATTGATAGAGCTCTGATAATAAATGAGGCGGAGAAATTTGGGATGTCAAAAATACCTGATGCTGAAATAGCTGAGGCATTAGAAGAGATGAAAAAAGCTTACTCAACAGACGATGATTTTGAGAGGGCATTATCAAAATGGGGAATGAATATAGATGATTTAAGGCTATATATTAAGGAGCAGATAATCTCTATTAAATTTATTGACCAGAGGATAAGGTTCTTTGTAAAGGTATCTGATGAGGATATTGCTAAATTTTATATTGAAAATAAGTCAAGCTTTGGAAATAAATCAATGGAAGATATAAAATCAGAGGTTGAGGCATATTTGACTGATGAGGAGGTTGCAAGACAGCTTGAGGAGTATATTAAAAAATTAAAAGCAAAAGCAGAAATACGAGTCAATATAGGATATTAATCCAATGGCGCAAAGGACTGCTCATAGGATATGACCCGGTTTTTTCCGCTCTTTTTAGAATTATAAAGCGCGACATCTGCTGCCTTAATTAGCCCCTTTGAATCCTTTCCGTCAATGGGATAGGTGGCGATTCCGCCGCTTATTGTAAGTCTTTCCCACGGTTTATTCTGTGGAAAAGATATATTCAGATTTTCAATCTGCTTCCGCATTCTCTCTGTGATCTGCATGCCGAGTTCGCTCCCAGTCTCAGGAAACATTATCACAAATTCCTCTCCACCGTATCTTGCCGGGACATCAATCAGCCTCAAGTTTTCTTTAACAAACTTTCCGATTGTTGAAAGGACAATGTCACCTGCCGGATGGCCGTTCAGGTCATTGTAGAGCTTGAAATTATCAATATCAAACATGAATATTGTCAGGTTCCTGTTGAATCTGCTCGCCTTGTCAATTTCAATCTGAAGGTGTTTATGAAAGTATGTAATGTTATATAGTTTTGTAAGGCCGTCTACATCTGCCTGATGCTGAATCTCTGAGATAAGCTGGATATTTTCCATAGTAGCAGCAGATAAATGGCTTATCATCATCAGGAATTTTCTTGTGTTTTTTACATCCTTTGATAGCTTGCCGATTGCTATTAAGCCGTAGAGCCTGCCTCTGTAAAGCAGCGGCGCGCAGATATCTATATTTATGTTTTCATGCTTGCCCTTATGGAGCTGCTCTTTTATCAAAATGCTTTCATTCCTGAAATCTTCATCAGTCAGGATTATCTTTTTTTCTGCTGCCCATCCAATGCGGCCCTCTCCAATTTTTACCTTCATTATGCTGCTTGCAGTTTCTTTTGAAAAGCCCGAGTATGTTTTTAACAGAAGATTCTCCCCTTCTGTGATAAAAAATGCGATATCTTCTGCCTCAAAAAGCTGCCTTGCTATCTTTACAATAGTTGTAGAAAGGTCGTCAATGTTTATGCTTGCTGTAATATCCTCTGCCATGTCAGGGAAAAGGATTATCATTCTTGATATATCGCTGTTCTCATTTTGAAGCGCTGATAGCTGTCTGCTCTGGTCTTTTATTATCCTCTGGAGCGAATCAGCGCTCTTTTGAAGCTCCTCTTCAAGAAGTCTGGTCTGCCCCTTAAGATTAGCAGAAGAGAATATCTTGCCAATTAAAAATCCAAATAATAAAGCGCTTATAGAGACGATTGCTATGATGTATGTTATATTTTCCATCCAATCCCTTTATTTATTGTATTATAATTCCTGCATAGCCAACAACCTGGCCATAATCACCGCTTACCTCGCCAGATGTCATATATTTTATCAGCGATGCCTTTTTTGCGCCAAGCTTCCTTGAGGCATAAAGCATGGAAACAGTAGGCGCAAAACCGCACATTGATATGCTGTATTCTTTTATAGTCTTATGAAGGCCTTCCGGGTCTAATGATAGTATTTTATCAATTGCCCTCTTATCCTTTGCCTTTGCGCTGTCATGCGATTCGTAGTGCGTCATATCTGTGCTTGATACTATTAATACATCCCCGTTTCTCACTTTTTCCCCTTCTTCCTTTTTTTGCTCTAAGATTGCCTTAGCAATTCCTTCGCCCAGGTTTTGGCATGTTTTAGGAGAGGTATCCATGATTGTTATTGGAACGATGCTAAAATCTTTTGAAAAATATTGTATAAATGGAATCTGCACTTCCAATGAATGTTCATATAGATGCGCCTGATAATCTGCGCTTGCAATTTTTGAATATTTTAATATTAGTT